>JBJOJF010000189.1:0-4487 GCA_046046735.1 Pseudomonadota bacterium | reverse complement strand
GGCAAAACCCTTTCTGCCTACTCTCGCATATTTGCAGGTAGTGGTTCACAAAACTCGGCAGTCCCAATTTATGCACCCATGATAGCCGCCGGCTTGCGCTGGAAGCCCTTTAGTAACCAAGCGATTAATTTGGCCGTTGAGGAGCAGACTCCTCTGGATAAATCCTCTTATTCCACAACCACCGCGATGTTCAGGGCAAGCGCCTCTTTTTTTAATAGTGGCAAATACAGTGACGACTGGCATCCAAATGGTGCTGGCTGGAACGCACAAAACCTCTATATAGATGCAGCTCACTATATGACCACAGGGCTTAATTCCCTCACTGCAGACTATCGAATTAGCCGCCATCATAAGATTACCCAAGGTCAAACTATTGAGCCATATACACACTTGCAATGGAATGAGTTAAATAATCAGGTCAACAAGGATCTACGCATTGGTTTGGGTGTACGCTGGAACTTGTGGGGTGGACAATCGCACTATGACGCCTACCCACATAAAGCATCTTTAGGTCTAGAGTTCCAGCATGCTTTCACAACATACTTAAATGAACGGCAGGCAGTTTTCTTAACATTTGGAGGGAAATGGTGATTCTGATTCGCAGCACTCTTTTTTCCATCCTTCTGCTTCTCGCATTTCCGTCACAGGCAATCACTGCCATTTTTTTTCAGCCCCAAGCAAGCGACCAATCAACCCCTTTAGAAAAGTGGACGCCCATTTTTAACGAGCTACATAAGAAAGGGTTTGATACCTTAGTTGTTCAATGGGCGCAGTATGGGAATTCTGAAAATGAAGAGAAAGATCGAGAGTGGCTCATCCAAGTTTTAACTAAAGCCAAGAATGCGAACCTCAAGCTGATTCTAGGACTGAGTGCAGATCCAGATGTATTTAATAAATTACAGCAAACACCAGCTACTCTGGAGATGTATCTACAAAAGACCTATGAGAGAGATCAACGGGCTTTGTTGTCCTGGACTAAGTCATCATTGATCGATAGCTCCATTGGTTGGTATATCCCATTAGAAGTGGATGATCGAGAATGGCGTGCGCAAGAGCGCCGCACCCTGCTCAAACAATTTTTAGATAGGGAAGTAAAGCAAATTCAATTGATATCCAAAAATCCAGTTTATATTTCTAGCTTCTTTACCGGGAATATGACTCCAATCAATTATTCCAAGCTATTAACTGATTTAAAAATTGGCATCCCATTAAAGATTTGGGTGCAAGATGGGGGTGGTACCAAAAAACTCAGCAGTCAGGAGCGCTCACTGTATTTTCAGGAGTTAAATAACTGCAATGCCAATGTAGCTGACGGCATTATCTTTGAAATCTTTAAACAAACCGAGCAAGATCAGACTTTCACCGCGGAGCCGCTCAGGCCGGCTGAACTTGCTAAAAAATTAAAGTTCAGAGCGCCATGCAATCGAGATAGCATCTTTTTTGAATTGCGATACCTTATCGACCCAAAAAAGTAAGTTGGACAATAAGTTAAATCAGATCAATTACTGTTTCAGATAAAACTGGTGCGCCATATACTCTGATTGTATTTCTGCCACTGCTCTTAGCGGCATACATTGCGATATCGGCGTTATTGGTCAATTCGACCTCATCAAGGCCATGATCGGGATAAAGAGCTACTCCAATACTGACGCTCGTGAAAAACTCTTGCCCCTCAAAGGCAATGGGTTCTAAAACCGCCTTTAAGATCTTATTCGCAACAAGCAGGGCAGCTTGATCAGACTGAATATCTGGCAATAAAACAATAAACTCATCACCACCCACCCTGCTAATGGTGTCAGAATCTCTAATGCAGTAACGCATTCTCTTGGCAGACTCCACCAATACTGCATCACCAGCAGCATGACTATGCGCATCATTGATGATTTTGAGATTATCTAAGTCGATGTACAAGATGGCCAACTTAGTTATATTGCGCTTAGCCAGCAGCATGGAATGCTGAATCCGATCTGAGAGAAGCAATCTATTGGGCAACTCAGTCAACCCATCATGATGAGCTAAGTACTGTGCCTTTGCATTCTTTTGGTAAGCTTTTAATAGCAGCACCGCACCCAGCACTAAGATCGCCAAACTAAAGATCGTGGTGTAGATCACACCTTCTACACTGGAATACCACCCGGCGAGATACAAATCCTTAGAGATCGAGGCGCCAACTACTAATGGGTAGTTCTGTACTTTTCTAAATGACACCATTCGATCAACTGGTGCATTGTTCATATTAAATCCAGGGGCATGCGTCAATATCACCCCATCATCTTGCTGATTTTGCAAAGAGGCTTGAATCACGCCACCAGTATTGAGCTTGCCAATCATATCGTCTACAAATGGCCAGCGAGTTAATAAGTGATAGTCATTTCTATAGA
This sequence comes from Pseudomonadota bacterium, assembly GCA_046046735.1. GTDB lineage: Bacteria > Pseudomonadota > Gammaproteobacteria > Burkholderiales > Burkholderiaceae > Polynucleobacter. The sequence goes on along the minus strand of JBJOJF010000189.1, from coordinate 2,106 downwards.
GCGTGACCGATGATCCTTTGCCTAGACTGGCACCAATGCGCTCGTATAGATCAGAGAACACCTCGACCGAAACCCCAACCAAAATCAGCCCCAGGAAAGTATTATTTTCACCATTTACTCGCTTGGCTAAATAAAATACCCACTTGCCATTACCTTTATTCTGAACCGGCAAACTGAGAAACACAGCTGGATCGTCATGCGTACTAAGCCATTTAAAATAATCTCTTTCTGACAGATCAATCTTGGGTGCAGGAAAAGTGCGTGAAAAGTTAAGTACCTCCCCACCTTTGCCAACAAACGTTGCTACATCAATAAGCGAGTTTGATTTAGTTTTTTCTTTCAATAAATCAAACTGATTCTTTTGCGTAGCAAAGCGACGATAATCCTCTTCCGTCTTAATCTTAGAAAGCTCAACAACATCTTCAATACTCTCAAGTGCTGTACTTGCGGAGAAGATGGTTTGTGAAGTGTGCTCCGACAAGATTACCGTTAAGTTAGCAAGCTGATGCATGCGCGCTTTAATGGTGTTCTGATGCAATAGGTATGCAGAAATAACTGCGTTCACAATCAAGATACAGGCCAATAGGCCGGCTGAGGCCATGATGATGCGAATATTTCGTCTAACACTCAAAGGGACGCTATAAACCATATTCCCGCTTACTTAGACATCGCCATAGCGCTTGGCTATGTCATCAAAAAAATGCTGCTCCTGAATAAATGCTTCAACTACCATTGGATCAAAGCGCTTACCTTGATTCCTTAAAATTTCTGCGCAAGCTTCCTCATGGGACCACTTATTCTTATAAACGCGCTCACTAACGAGCGCATCGTACATGTCGGCCAAGGCCATAATTCTGGCAGATAAAGGAATTTCTTCTCCCTTTAACCCTCTTGGGTAACCACTGCCATCCCAGTTCTCATGATGAGAGCCGGCAATCTCAATTGCCACATCCAAAACTTTGGCATGCTTTGTATCGTCCCGCTTAGCAGCATTAAGCACGTTTTCACCCAAAGAGGCATGGGTTTTCATTACCGTCCACTCCTCATCATTCAGCGGGCCATTTTTCTTGAGAATGTCATCTGGTATTCCCACTTTACCAATGTCATGTAAAGGGGCGGCCTTTTTCATGCGGTCAATTGCAGCCTCTGATAGCTCTTTATGGTGGAGGCCCATTGACTTCATCTGGCGGGCCAATCTTTCCACATAGTGCTGCGTCCTCAAGATGTGATTACCTGTCTCGTTATCTCGCACCATTGATAATGCATTTAAGCTACGGAGCATTCCACTTTCAATTGCTTGTGCGTTATTGCGATGCTCTTTCCATAAGGTTTCTAAGTAGTAATTGGTAATTAATACACAAGTCATTAGCAGCAATAGGACTGAGATTACTCTTAGAGAAAATCCTAGGCCGCCTTCCTGATACAGACTGACTAAGTTTGTTTCGGGGGAGAAATATAAATGCAAGGAGCGCAGTGATCGAACTGCGATCTCTAAAATCTCAATACCAATCAATATTTTTATTTGGTGAAAACGTATCTGATGACTTGGTAAAGAAAATAATTGAATGAGTTGCAATACTGATGCAGCAATCAAAATCCCATTGAGTAAATAAATTTGGTCATTTGTTGTACCGTTGTTTAGTAGATAAACATAGGTAATGGTGCACAGGGCAAATCCGATGATGGCCATTGCTAGAGCCATCTTTGTTATCGGGCCACGCCATGACCTAAACAGCAGCGTCATACAAATGACACTCGCAGTAAGAGAAATATTGGCGATTACAAGAAAAAGTGGGATGCCCCAAGCGGCAACAAAAAATGAGCCCATAGAGATTGCCAGTAATAGCAAGCTCGATGGCCAGAAGAGACTTAACTTAGCGGCCCGATATCCCTCTTGTCGAGAGAAAAAACCTGCCATAAGGCCCAAAAGGACAACAAGAATCGAAAAATAGAAGGTTTGATTGGCTAATGGCATCTCATAACATTCTAAGGGGAGATCCATTTCACAAGTTGATTCAACATAAGAAAAAAGGGCTCCAACGTGGGAGCCCTCATAAAACACAATATTCGGTGGGGCGAACGACGGGGCTCGAACCCGCGACAACC
>JBJOJF010000188.1:0-3753 GCA_046046735.1 Pseudomonadota bacterium | reverse complement strand
ATCCAAGCCTGTCGCCTGCTGAAAGTCCCGTTGGTTGAAACTCTCAAAGAAAAAGCCTCGATCATCACCAAAGACCTTCGGTTCAAGAATCAGCATCCCCTGCAGATCAGTTTGAGTTATTCTGTATGGCATAGATCAAATCACTTCAAAAGGTTGAGCAAGTATTGCCCGTAGGCGTTCTTCTTCAAAGGGTAGGCCAAAGAAAATAGTTGCTCGATGTTGATCCAACCTTGGCGGAATGCAATCTCCTCAGGGCAAGCCACCTGCAAACCTTGGCGCTTTTGCAGCGTGGCAATGAAGCTGGCCGCTTCAAGCAGGCTGTCATGGGTGCCAGTATCCAACCAAGCGAAACCTCGGCCCATAATTTCGACGTTGAGTTGCCCTTGTTCCAAGTAACGCTTATTTACATCTGTGATTTCCAGCTCACCTCTATGAGAAGGCTTAATTTCGGCTGCGATGTTGCACACCTGCTGGTCATAAAAGTACAAGCCGGTGACCGCGTAATTGCTCTTGGGTGCGCGGGGCTTTTCTTCAATGCTCAGCACACGATGTTGGCCATCAAAATCTACCACGCCATAGCGTTCTGGATCTTGCACATGGTAGGCAAACACACTAGCTCCGGCATCACGCTCATTTGCACTTGCCAACAATTTGACCAAGTCATGGCCGTAATATATGTTGTCGCCCAGCACCAAAGCACTAGGGTCATTGCCGACAAATTCCTTACCGATAATGAAGGCCTGAGCCAACCCATCCGGGCTGGGCTGTATCGCGTACTGGATGTTCATGCCCCACTGGCTGCCATCACCTAATAGCTCGGAGAATCGAGGAGTGTCTTGTGGAGTACTGATCAGCAGCACATCGCGAATGCCTGCCAACATCAGCGTGGTAATCGGATAATACACCATTGGTTTGTCATACACTGGCAAGAGCTGCTTGCTAATTACCTGCGTTACAGGGTAAAGTCTGGTACCGGAGCCACCAGCCAAGATAATGCCTTTGCGTTGTTTCATATGTTCACTTTCTCATATTACTTGGACAACCAGTATTTGTAATCGTCAATCAGAATATTGACAACCCACAATTCGATGGCTCGGTACCATTCTATGGTTTTGCGGGTATTTAATTTGAAGATTTGGGCAGGTTTCTAGCCGAGCTTGACTTCGAGCCTGTACTCTTTAATCGCATAGCGGAGCTCTTGCCAAGGGAGTCAATCACGCACTTGCATAATGCCTCTTTTCGCCGACCACAGTGTAACGCTTGCTTATGCTAGGGCAGCGAGTCAGGGTTGTGGGATTGTGGGGTTGTGGGGTTGTCCGAATATGTGATTTTTTCGAGGTTTACGTTGGGAGCGTATCTGTGGTCCACCACTTAAGCACAAATTTATCGCCAATAAATTCCGCTCTGGTGCTAACCAAAATCATGCTACCCCACTCATAAACCAGTTAAAAAACGCAATGCGCTAACAGTGTGCCATCTCAAGTGTTTAAGATTTTTACGGCTGGCACGTTGCGCCATGTGGATGACCTGTACTTCCGGATTTACTACAACTTGCCAGCCATTTAACCCTAGACGACGACAAATATCTGCATCCTCCAGATACATAAAAAACCGACGATCATCAAAACCAGCAATTTGTTGATAAGCATCACGTCGGAAAACAACAAACATTCCAGCGACCCAATCTACAGGGTACGGTGTAGATTCGACCTGATAATCTGCATTACGAATCCCAAGGATCAGTCGCTTTGCAAATCGCATCAATGTAGGAAACTGTCGTGCACTGTCCTCGACCTTGCCGTCATGCGAAAGAACAACGGGTGCAACGGCAGCAATGCTTTTATCTTGAAACGGCTTTAGAAGAGTTTGTAAATCTAGTGCCTTTAGACGAATGTCTGGATTGACAACAGCAAACCAAGGAGAAGAGGATTGTTTAAACGCTGCATTGTGATTTGCACCGAAACCCTTTGGTGCATTATTGCGAATAATCCGAATCGGAAATACATGTCCTTGGTAACAAGATTCATCCTCAGGTACGTTAACAGTAATAAACACCTCAAACCTTTGGTTTGATAAGTTGGCCAAGTCAGACAACAGTGAAATAATTAACGCTGACTGCCCATGGCTGACAATTGACAAAGTGATATCCGAGTTGTATTCCATAGATTAGTTGATGTTTTTGTAAGGAACTAGGACAAATATCATCGTATATTCGTATTTGAACCAAGAATACGTATCTCTTCGTTAGCACTTGCATATGCATCCAACACATTAGTCGGCGGTATGTATGGTGTATGAGCCTCGTTTTTTTCAACTGAACTGACAAGAGCTTCCACGAGTGCTTCAAAGTCAGTATGGAAACCAGCACCAGCCGTGAAAAACTCACGAAAAACCGGTCGATCAAGCAGCTCGACAGGCAACCCTGCCAACAACGCGAAAGCGATTGGTCTTCCAAACCCCTCCTTATCAGAGGCAGATGCAAAGACATCGACTCCACTCATAAACTCATCAATACTAGCTTCATCACTTTTAACTAACGTAATTTGAATATCCGAGAATTTTTCTTGAATAGTGCGGAAGTAGATTGAATCGTGACCATAAACGCGAAACTTCAACCGAGATGAAAGAGAAGCGGCTCTTACAGCACAAAAAAGGTGGTCGTAATTTTTCTTAGCAGAATCGGTTCCCAGTAAGCCAACTGTCTTTACTGAACTTTGAATGCGAATCTGTGGAACACGAAAAGAGGGTTCAGGGAAGCGATTTGGCGCAAAGAACAATCTCTTTGAAGCTACGCCGAGACTAAGTACGAAAGGGAGAGCCTCACTACGATTGATATATCCAACTCTGCAATTTGACAAGGCTAAGGACCACCTAAGTAGAAAAAGTTTAAGTTTAGACTTTGGGCCCACTTCAAATGGATACGCGTCATGCAGTACGATCCATTGACGAGTAATTAAAGGCAAAGGGTGTGGCGTTGGAGTATAAATTAGATCAGCTCTAAATATAGCGCTCACAATCTCAGCTAAATATTGTTTAAAAGAACATGCAACGACTTTCACAGCTGGCATTGCATTTCTAAAATGCAGTTCTAATTCTGGTCGAACCAAAACAGTAGTAATTAAATCAATATTTTCACGCAGATAGTCGAGTCCATAGAAATATAACCCATTTGTACTTTTTATATGATATAGATTAGCAACAATCATTTAAAGTGTATTTATATTTATTAGAAACAAATAAGTGCATTATAAAAAAAATAAAGCAGGAGTATACGAATAAAAAATAAGCACCATACCAACCAGGAACCATTAATACAAGCACCATGTACCAAAGCATGTCCTTAGATGTTTCAGAAATGCTAATAGACTTTACAAATAACGTAGATAAACTTACTAATAAAGAAGCATAAAATATGTTAATGATTGAATAATATGGCTCTACGAAAAACCAACCAATAAAAGTCGGATTAGAATTCCAGTTTACATCAATTGCAAATGGGTCTAGTAATATTGATATTTCTTCACCAATACTTAATCGATTACTCGTATTTAAAAACAATCGATCAAAGGCTACACCATGAATTCCTTCAAGCCAAAATTGCTGTATTTTACCGTTGGAAATAGCTCTATTTAGTAATTCAGACATCTCAAAAGTTGAAACAGCACTAGATAAGAGTTGAAGTCGATCACCAACTTGGAATACTGCTATAAAGAATACATTTATTATATCCGAAGTAGTTACGTATGATACAAA
>JBJOJF010000187.1:0-3186 GCA_046046735.1 Pseudomonadota bacterium | reverse complement strand
TTTTTTTCTCCCATGGCGCGACAAGCATTAATGACTTCTTGTGCGCGTCGCTCCATTTCAGGGTTGCCACGTTGGACGGAATCAAAATCCAAATCAGCAGTATTGGTTCCAGTCGCAACAGAACTACCCGTAGCGCCACCCATACCAATACGCATACCAGGACCACCTAACTGAACTAATAGATTGCCTGCTTTGATTTCTTTTTTATGGGTGTGGCCATCATCAATCGCACCAATACCACCGGCAATCATGATCGGCTTGTGATAACCGCGACGCACACCTTCCAGTGTTTGTTCAAAGACGCGGAAATACCCACCCAAAATTGGACGTCCAAATTCATTATTAAATGCAGCACCACCAAGCGGACCATCAATCATGATCTGCAAAGGGGTGGCTATACGTTCAGGTTTGCCATACTGCTCTGCCTCCCACGGTAAATCAGTACCAGGAATATTTAAATTTGATACCGAGAAACCAGTTAAGCCAGCTTTAGGTCTTCCACCAATACCGGTAGCACCTTCATCTCGAATCTCGCCACCTGCACCAGTAGATGCACCGGGAAATGGTGCGATTGCTGTTGGGTGATTATGAGTCTCTACCTTCATTAAGGTATGCACTAATCGCGTATCTTTTTCGTAACGACGATCCTTGCCTTGAGGAACCCAAGTCTCGGATTCACAACCTGCCATCACAGCAGAGTTATCGGAGTAAGCAACAATCGTACCCTCTGGCTGTAACTGATGCGTATTGCGGATCATGGCAAATAAGGATTTCTCTTGATCATCGCCATCAATAGTCCAGCTTGAATTGAAAATCTTATGACGGCAATGCTCGCTATTTGCTTGAGCAAACATGATCAACTCAACATCACTAGGATTACGTTCTAAGCGGATAAAATTTTCCGTTAGATACGCAACCTCATCATCTGACAGCGCCAGACCCAATTCTTGATTAGCCTTATCTAGAGCAGCTCTGCCCTCACTTAAGACGGGAATACGTGCAAGAGGACGATCAGCCAATGTCTGATAAAGGTTGGCAGCCTCATCAAGCTTGTAAATAACTGCTTCAGTCATGCGATCATGCAGTGAAGCTATAACTAACTGAGCTTTCTCAGCAGTCAACTCTTTCTTGCTTTGCCATGTGAACTGAATGCCGCGTTCAATTCTAAGAATATTCAACCCACATTGACGTGCGATATCTGTAGCCTTACTAGCCCATGGTGATACCGTTCCAAAACGGGGAATTGTGATTGCAGTTTGTTTAGCCGCTCCTTTGCTAAACCAAGATCCACCATCTTTGAACTGAGTTTCAAACGGCTGACCATAAGTCAATAAGCTTTCAAGCACCTCTTTATCTTTAGAGCTGAGTTCTGACTCAGACCAAATGAAATGAAGATACTGAGCCTCAATAGACTCTAATTGAATTCCTTGGGCCGCCAGCGAAGCTAAAAGTCGCTGTTGGCGGAAGGCTGAAAGGGCATTTGCCCCGGGCAAGCAACAGAATGATGACATCCCTAGATTATAAGGTTTTGGCTAGACCAAGCGCCCACCCTGCAACCGTAACTGGCGCCCACATCTTGCCGCCAGGGCGGGATCATGGGTAACCAAAACCAGGGTTGAGGAATTCTCCTGATTTAGCTCAAAAAGGAGCTGAATAATCCTTCTCCCGCTATCCTCATCTAGACTCCCCGTAGGCTCATCAGCAAATAGAATTGAAGGTTTGTTAATAAAAGCCCGGGCCAAAGCAACCCTTTGCTGCTCACCTCCAGATAGGGTCTTTGGAAAGTGATTCGAGCGTCCACCCAGACCGACCTTGCCCAGCCACACCAATGCCTGCTCGCGAGCTTCTACCTGGGATACTCCGGCTAATTCCAGTGGAAGCATGACATTTTCCAAGGCATTTAGGTGGGGTAAAAGCTGAAATGACTGGAAAACAAACCCAACATATTGGGCTCTTAAGCCAGCGCGACCATCCTCATCCAACTTACCCAGATCTCTATTCATTAGATGAATTTGTCCGCTAGTAGGCAAATCAAGGCCCGCCAATATGCTCAATAGGGTGCTCTTCCCAGAGCCAGAAGCTCCAATGATGGCCACACTTTCACCCTGCGCAATCTCAAAGTCAATGTCATGCAAAATGGATAAAGTCCCATCGGACGTTTGGACAGATTTCTCGATATGATTAGCTACGATGGATTTCAGCAGGTTGTTCATTTAGAAAATTCTTATTCTTAAGTTAGAAGATGCCAGCACTTAAATACATCATCAGGGCATTCGCCACCTCCCTATTTTGCCTGTATATCAGTACAAATTCATGGGCTCAGACTAATTCAGCCATTCTGATACTAGGCGATAGCCTGTCAGCCGAGTACGGACTTCCGCGTGATTCAGGCTGGGTCAAGATCCTAGAAGCACAGCTCAAGAAAGATGCCAGCCCTTGGACGGTCTTTAATGCAAGCATTAGCGGGGAAACAAGCTCCGGAGGTCTTACTAGACTTCCAGCACTACTGAACCAAAAAAGGCCCGGGATCGTCATGATTGAACTTGGCGCAAACGATGCTTTACGTGGACTTCCAATCGCAGAAACAGAGCTGAACTTACGCAAGATGATTCAGATGAGCAAGAAGTCGGGAGCAAAAGTATTGCTTATGGGAATGCAAATTCCACCGAATTACGGACAAAACTACACTTCAAAATTTAAGTCGCTCTATCCAACTCTAGCAAAGGAGGAGAGCATTCAATTGCTGCCATTCTTTTTGGAGGGCGTTGCAACTAGGACCGATTTATTTCAAACAGACCGAATTCATCCAAATGTAGAGGCTCAGAACATACTCTTTAAAAACGTATGGGGCGCAATGGCCCCATATCAAAGTATGCTGAAATAATTCTATTGAACGAGAGAGTTAACTACCTGCTCCGGTGCTTGCCGGTTTTAATGGGTTGATCACTTTAACGCCAGCACCATCTCGCCAGTAAGACATAAATCCGGCAAATTCTGATTGCGCAGCCAGTGCTTGAATCTGCTGGGCTTGTGCTTTATGAATCTTTGCATCCGAGGAAGATGGTTGACGAACTTGATCAACTCGATAAATCGTTGTACCAACACCAGGATTGGATACGGTAAGAACTGCTGGAAACTTATCTGCACTTACTGACATTACCTCATCTAAGGATGGGCCAATAAGAT
>JBJOJF010000186.1:0-3008 GCA_046046735.1 Pseudomonadota bacterium | reverse complement strand
CTTTATTGGTGGTCGATGCTAGTCAAGGTGTTGAGGCGCAAACGGTTGCTAACTGCTACATGGCGCTTGAGTTGGGTGTAGAGGTTGTGCCCGTTCTCAATAAGATTGATTTGCCACAGGCCGATCCCGAGCGCGCTAAAAAAGAAATTGAAGACGTCATTGGCATTGATGCATCCGAAGCGGTAACCTGCTCAGCTAAAACCGGTCTGGGGGTCGAGGATGTCATTGAGGAAATGATTGCTCGCGTGCCCCCACCAAAAGGAAATGCATCTGATCCTTTGCAAGCCTTGATCATTGACTCTTGGTTTGATAACTACGTTGGAGTAGTAATGTTGGTGCGCGTAGTAAATGGCACCTTAAAGCCGAAAGAAAAAATTACCTTGATGGCCAATGGCTCTAGTCATTTGGTCGAGCATGTTGGCGTATTCAGTCCAAAGTCGGTTGATCGCCCAGAGTTATCTGCTGGCCAGGTGGGTTTTGTTATTGCAGGCATTAAAGAATTAAAAGCGGCCAAGGTGGGTGACACTGTCACGCATTCCCCTGGGCAGCAGGGTCGTATTCCCGCATCTGAGCCGCTACCAGGTTTTAAAGAGGTTAAGCCGCAAGTGTTTGCTGGCCTCTATCCCGTGGAGTCTAGTGAGTACGATCAATTGCGCGAATCTTTAGAGAAGTTGCAATTGAACGATGCTTCATTGTTGTATGAACCAGAGGTATCGCAGGCGCTTGGCTTTGGTTTCCGCTGCGGCTTTTTAGGCTTGTTGCACATGGAGATTGTGCAAGAGCGCTTAGAGCGTCAGTACGGCATGAATCTCATCACCACAGCGCCAACCGTGGTGTATCAAGTAGAGCAGTCTGATGGTTCAATCATTTCGGTGGATAACCCATCAAAGATGCCAGAGGCCAGCAAGATCAATACCATTCTTGAGCCTATCGTGACGGTGAATTTGTACATGCCGCAGGAGTATGTTGGCTCCATCATTACCCTGTGCGTTGGTAAGCGCGGTATACAGATGGACATGAATTACCTTGGCCGTCAGGTGAAGTTGACCTATGAATTACCCATGGCCGAGATTGTGTTGGACTTCTTTGACAAGATGAAGTCGATCTCACGAGGTTATGCCTCCATGGATTACGAGTTCAAAGAATATCGACCAGCTGATGTTGTTAAGGTTGACATCCTCATTAACGGTGAGCGCGTAGATGCTTTGTCTGTCATTGTGCATAGAAGTAATAGTCAGCACCGTGGACGCGAAGTAGTTGCAAAGATGCGCGGGATTATTCCGCGTCAAATGTTTGATGTGGCTATTCAGGCGGCTATCGGTAGCAATATTGTTGCGCGTGAGAACGTAAAGGCTTTACGTAAAAACGTATTGGCTAAATGCTATGGTGGCGACATCTCCCGTAAGCGCAAGCTATTAGAGAAGCAAAAAGAAGGTAAGAAGCGCATGAAGCAGGTGGGTAATGTGGAGATTCCGCAAGAAGCCTTCCTCGCTATTTTGCAGGTGGACGATTAATGAACTTTGCTCTCATTCTATTTATCTTAGTAGTGATATCTGGCATTGCTTGGGTTGCTGATCGCGTGTACTTTGCACCGCAAAGACGTGCAGTAGGTATTGACCGCATGCCATTGTGGCTTGAATACACCGCTGGTTTCTTCCCAGTTATTTGCGCTGTGTTTGTATTGCGTTCCTTTATTGCGGAGCCATTCAAGATTCCTTCGGGCTCAATGATTCCAACACTGCAGATCGGTGATTTCATTTTGGTGAATAAATTTACCTATGGAATTCGTTTACCGGTCATCAATCAGAAGGTAATTGATTTGGGTTCACCTAAGCGGGGTGATGTCGTTGTCTTCCGTTATCCCCGTGATGAATCGGTTGATTACATCAAGCGGATCGTAGCTTTGCCTGGCGATACGATTCAGTATCAAGATAAGCGCATAACCGTTAACGGTCAGCCCCTTCAGTACAGCGGTGGAGAGGCCTATCTTGATCCTGAGAATATGCGCTATGCCAAGCGTTACACAGAATCTTTTCCTGCTGATCTGGGTGGTAATAAGCATGAGATCTTGAATGACCCTGATCGTCCAGCTGGAAACTTCCCCGCTGAGCGCTTTCCAGGATTTGAAAATTGCCAGTATCTCAATGCTGGATTGAGTTGCACTGTCCCGGCGGGCCATTATTTTGCGATGGGCGATAACCGAGATAACAGTGCAGACTCTCGCTACTGGGGATTTGTGCCGGATAAAAATATCGTGGGCAAAGCCTTCTTCGTTTGGTTAAACCTCGGAAATCTTGGCCGCATTGGCGGCTTTGAGTAAAGCCATGAACGCCCGCGCTGTGATCGAAACTGCACCGCTTCAAGAGCGCCTTGGGTACACGTTTAAGAAACTAGAGCTTCTCAATCAAGCTTTGACTCACCGCAGTCATAGCAAGAAAAATAATGAGCGCTTAGAGTTCTTAGGCGATTCGATCCTCAATTTCGTAGTTGCTGAAATGCTGTATGAGCGTTACTCCGATTTAGATGAGGGTGATCTCTCACGCGTGCGAGCAAACTTAGTTAAGCAGCAGGCCTTATATGAGATTGCACAGGCCCTCTCTTTATCTGATTACTTACGATTGGGTGAAGGTGAACTGAAGAGTGGTGGTTTCCGTCGACCATCTATTCTGGCTGATACCTTAGAAGCAGTTACTGGAGCCATCTTTTTAGATGGTGGCTTTGATGCAGCTAAGACATGTCTGCGTAAGCTATATTCGATCATATTAGCCAACGTTGATCCTAAGACGCTTGGCAAAGACGATAAGACTTTATTGCAAGAGTGTTTGCAGAGTTATCAATTAGCTTTACCGACATACAACGTGACGGGAACTAGCGGTGCCGCCCACAATCAGCAGTTTGAAGTGGAGTGTTTGATACCGAGTCTCAAGGTAGCTGTAAAAGGCGAGGGTGCATCTCGTCGTGCTGCTGAGCAGGCGGCTGCGAAGCTAGCCTTAATAGCTGCTCTAAAA
>JBJOJF010000185.1:0-6360 GCA_046046735.1 Pseudomonadota bacterium | reverse complement strand
CCTTAATCCCATTTTGAATACAGTATTCAATGGCTTGGTAGTAAGCCACTTCAAAATGAAGGCATGGTATGTGCTTCAAGGCGCCCCAGTAGCGACCATAGGCATGCGAAGTTCCCTGATCAACAACAAGCAGTGATGATGCAATAGGTATATCGCCCTCATTAGCAATGATCATATGCAGGTTATCTGGCATTGCTTTGCCTAGACGTACAAAAAACTCTTCAGTCAGATAAGGGGAAGAGCGATGTTCGAGATAAGTATTTTCGTAACACCTATAAAAAAACTTCCAATCGCTCTCTGTTGCAGAGGCGCCTCCAACATGCTTAAATGTTAGTTGATGTTTGGAGATTTCAGTACGCTCTCTGCGAATATTCTTTCGACGCTTCATAGTCAGAGCGGAGAGAAAATCTTCAAAAGATTGGTATTGATGGTTATGCCAGTGAAATTGAACGGAATCTCTCAACATAAAACCCTGCTTTATATAAGAATCCAGTTCATGCTCTTGAGGAAATAAAATGTGCGCAGAGGAGAGTTGGTTTTGACTAACTAAAGCCTTTAATCCTTTAACCAATAACTCTCGCGTAGCCTGAACTTCTTCATTTGAACCAATGAGCATTCTCGGTCCACCCACTGGGGTAAATGGAATGGCCGATAGCGCCTTCGGGAAGTAGTTAAGTCCCTGCTGTTCATACGCTTGGGCCCAAGCCCAATCAAACACAAATTCACCATATGAATGCTGCTTTAAATATAGAGGCATTGCAGCTAGTAAATCACCACCAGTATTTTCAAGAATGAGATGAGCAACTTGCCAGCCGGTAGTACCCCCAACACAGCCTGTTTCCTCTAACGTAGTGAGAAATTCATAACGAAGAAATGGGCTGGCATTCTGCGGCAACAATGCATTCCAAGACTCAACAGAAATATCTGAAAGTCGATCAATTATCTTTAATTGGTATGGATCTGACTTCAACTGACTATGAAATTAGCGCTGGATCAGCTCAATTTTGTAACCGTCCGGGTCCGTCACAAATGCGATGATGGTATCTCCACCCATAACGGGACCGGCATCACGAGTAACATTTCCACCTGATGCCTTGATCTTTGCGCAGGCTGCATATGCATCGGTTACTCCAATTGCAATATGTCCATAAGCATCACCAAGCTGGTAACTTTCAACACCGTGGTTATAAGTGAGCTCGATTTCTGATTGCCCGTCTTCATTGCCTCTACCAAAACCCACAAATGCAAGTGAATATTTTTGCTCAGGACGTTCGGTTGTACGCAATAGATTCATACCCAAGACCTGTGTATAAAAATGAACTGAACGAGTCATATTGCCGACTCTAAGCATTGTGTGCAAGATCATCATGAATCTAAATATAAAGCTATTTATCTTTTTTTGTTGGGCAAGAAAAAACCCAGGGTATAAGCCTGGGTTAGGAGTGCGAATAAGAACTTTTTTATTGAATTTTTGCTTTAGCACGCAGCTTTTGCATCATTTCAGAAAACTTCGCTTTCTGCCAATTTTGGTCAGATGAAATCATTTGCTTGAGCTGATCTTTGATCTCGTCCATGCTTGGAGCCTTAACATCACGAACATCATCAAGCTTAATAATATGCCAGCCATATTGAGACTTCACCGGTTTATCGGTAGTTTGACCTTTTTTAAGCTGAACCATTGCTTTAGAAAACTCTGGAACTAATGATTGATCGCTAACCCAACCTAGATCACCACCTTTAGCAGCAGAGCCAGGATCTTTAGATTTCTCTTTAGCAATTTGCTCAAAATTACCACCGGACTTCAATTGCGCAATGATTGCCTTTGCATCAGATTCCTTTTCTACAAGGATATGCTCAACATGGTATTCCTTACCAGTGTATTGAACCTTAACTTGATCGTAGGCAGCCTTTAACTCAGCCTCATCAACGCCTTCTCTTTGAACATAATCCTGAAAGACGGCAGCAATAAGAACACCCATCTTAGATTGCTCTAACTGCTCTTTAACAGATTCCTGTTGTGAAATGCCTCGGTTATTTGCTTCCTGCAATATTAGTTCACGAGTGATCAACATTTCTCTGCCTTGGTCACGGACCTGAGGGGTGTCTGGTTGATTGGATTTTTGAACTAGCTTGTCGAGCTGAGTCTTTGGTATAGGCTTACCATTGACGATCGCAGCATTTTGAGCCATTACAACTGACGAGAGAAATAGTGCGCTCAGTGCGACCAAGGATAGAATTTTGTGTGTATTAAACATGAGGTACTAAGTTGGTTAAGTGATTAAGTTTCAATCTTAAAGCAATACAGCCTAACTAGTGCTTTCACTAGGTGTAAGTGCTTGAATCGTAAGGGCATGAATTGCTTCAGGGAAGTGCTTATTGAGTGCTCCATAGATAGCACGGTGGCGGGCAACTTGATTTAAGCCACTAAATTCCGGAGCAACAATAGTGACCTTAAAGTGTCCGCCACCGCTAGCTGCGCCGGCATGCCCAGCATGAAGATGACTCTCATCTTCAATATGGAGGTGTGAGACGTTAAATGAAGCCCTTAAATCTAGTTCAAACAAGCGCATGCGCTCTTTATTGATGGTCATTCTTCAGGATTCTCCATATGACGACTTAGCCAGACTCCTTGGGCTATGACGAATGCCACTAGTAACGCCGTACTTCCAAATAGCTTGAAGTTGACCCAAGTCTCTTCAGAGTACTCAAAAGCAATATAAAGGTTAAGCGCCCCCATAAAAAAGAAAAAGAGCGCCCAAGCCATGTTTACTTGATGCCAAACAGATTTCGCCTTGTGTTCTTTTAGGGTAACTTGTTTACCCATTAATACTTGAATCCAATTTTTTTGGAAAAACTGCGCACTAACAAATAAGGCGCCAGAGAAGAGCCAGTAGAGGGCGGTTGGTTTCAATTGAATGAAAGTTTTATCATGCAAGAAAATAGTTAAGCTGCCAAACACCAAAATCATTACTAGACTTATCCACTGCATGGCATCAATTTTGCGATGCTTGTAATAGACCCAGAGAATTTGTCCGATAGTTGCAACCATAGCAACAATGGTTGCGGTATAGATATCGCCGAACTTAAAGGCGATAAAGAAGAGAATGATGGGGAATAGGTCAAATAGAAATTTCATAGGATCATTATCCAGCTATTTAATAGCCATTAACCTTGATTTAACTGGGCGTTGTCTGATGGCTCAAACTGAATAGACGCTGAATTAATGCAATACCGCAATCCCGTAGGTTGAGGGCCATCTTCAAATACATGCCCAAGATGGGCATCGCAATGAGTGCAGCGAACCTCTGTGCGAACCATACCATGAGACACGTCTCGAATTTCGGTAATGACTTGATCGTTTTCAGGGGCGTTATAGCTTGGCCAACCACAACCTGCATCAAATTTGGTAGAGGATTGAAATAGTGGGGTGCCACAACAAACACACTTGTAGCGGCCCCGACCCCAATGATCCCAGTACTCACCAGAAAATGGACGTTCTGTAGCAGCCTCTCGAGTGACGCGATATTGGATATCGGTTAGTTGTTGCCGATACTCTTGATCAGTTTTTTTTGGCATATTAGTATTTATGTGATGTGTTGTATGAAATTACGATGAACAGCTAACGGAGATCTTTGCAAGATCTGGTGGCGGAGGTAATGCGTAAGCTGTATTTCCCTCTTGATCATCGTAAGGTTTACTGAGAATCTTTTGCAATTTCACAACCTCAGAGAAATCATCCTGTTGGGCTTTCTCAATAGCGGCTTGTGCCAAATGATTTCTTAGTATGAACTTTGGATTGATTGCATTCATCCAAGCTTTTCTTTCAGCGTCGTTCATCTTCTCATCTCGAAGGCGCTCAAGGTAATCAGAAAACCATTGCTCTATACCATCTCGATCAATGAAATCATTGCGTTGGGCAATTTCAGAAATAGCTGTGTCCTTTTTTAGCTCGGCCAAAGAGCGGAAGAAACAGGTGAAATCTACTTGAGAGTCATGCATCGCTTGTAGCAATCGCTCAATTAAATTGATATCTGATTCTTGATCTATCTGCAGGCCTAACTTTCGACGAAATAACGCCTGCCACTTGCTTGCATACGTTAAAGGAAATTCTTCAAGCGCAGATCTCAACAGGGATTGAGAATCATCCGAAGAATGTGCCAACTCAATGAGTGGCAGCATTGCGCTTGCAAGACATGCCATATTCCAATGCATCACTTGTGGCTGACGATGGTAGGAATAGCGTCCACCTTGATCGCTATGATTGCAGATGTGATCAATTTGAAATTGATCCAAAAACCCAAATGGGCCGTAGTCAATAGTCAAGCCGAGGGCACTGATATTGTCACTGTTCAGAACTCCATGACAAAAACCTACCGATTGCCATTGAGCCACCAGTACAGCGCTCTTGCGAGCTATTTCCTTAAACAATGACAGATAAGGATCTGAACTTTTTCTACAATCAGGATAGAAGTGATCGATAAGAGAGTTAGCTAGCTCCTTTAATCGCGTTATATTTTGTAATGAGGCGTAATGCTCAAAATGACCTATGCGGATAAAGCTTGGCGCAACCCTTGCACAGACTGCAGCAGTTTCCATAGCTTCCCGTCGAACAGCTTGCTTTGAGCCCACAACTGAGAGTGCACGGCTAGTAGGAATACCCAGCGAATTCATTGCCTCACTACAGAGATACTCTCGTATAGATGAGCGCAATACAGCACGGCCGTCACCCATGCGTGAATAGAGTGTTTTCCCAGCGCCTTTTAGTTGTAATTCTTGATTTTGTATGTCCCCTAAAAGAATGGCGCGGCCGTCACCTAATTGACCGGCCCACACTCCAAATTGATGACCGCTATAAGCAGTTGCAATGGGCTTTGTGAATTGAATTTCATTAGCTTCTAGTGCGTTACCAGACAAAACTTCAAGCCACCGAGGATCACTAGGCAACCCATTGCCGTCTAGCTCAATCCCAATTATCTGGGCAACTGAGGGTGAAAAAGCAACCCAATAGGGATTGGGCAACGGTGTGGGTAGGGTGATCTGACATACATCATCACCTTTAAGAGTGAAAGGCATACTTCTATTCTATGGGGAATTCACATCTGTCGCAGAAGCCTCTAAAATGGCCCCATGACTAATAAAGTACAACTCAATGCGGCTACGCAACTTGCCAATCTTGGTGAAGAGCTCAATGTTCCTTTTTTGAAGCTATTAGGGGTGCGCTGTTTGAGCGCGGAAATGGGTAAGGGGGAGATTCTCCTAGCCCTAAAGCCTGAACATACCAATACATGGGATGTCGCTCACGGAGGCGTCTTATTAACTTTAATGGACGTAGCTATGGCTGTTGCTGCACGATCCGGTGACCCCGGTGATCGCAGTGTTGTAACCATTGAGATGAAAAACAATTTTATGCAAGCCGCCAATGGCATATTGAGAGTTAAGGCTGATACTGTTCGGCGCACAGCCACCATGGCTTTTTGCGAAGCTAAGCTCTATAACGACCAGGGCGAAGTTTGCTGCATGGCAACTGGTACCTTCAAATACTTGAAACGGTTAGCCACTAAAAATGCTGATGGTGAGCGAGTAATTAATGATGATTTACGTCAGCAATAAAAATTAAGCTTACACAGATAGGTTTGAGCCTGGAGCAGCGCTGAGCGCTCCAGTAACGACATCGTGACCAACAGTGCCATTGGCATCAAATCGCCTTTCAACCATTTCAAACTGGCCATCCTTACGAACTCGTAATACAGTACTTGAGCGAGTGCCATATGAGGGAGTTTTGATGAAGGCGGCCGAGAGGGCTTTCTCCCAATCCTTATTCACACCCGTGCTAGGCAATTCCTGAGGACTCGCTTCATGGGTATCTGCAAGAATACGTAAATAGTGATCTGCATTTTTGAGTTCACCACTATCCATAGCTAATGATTGCGCAAATGCAGCAACACGATGGTTCACCTTAGGCCATGGTGTATCTAACATTGCATTTGATAGGCCGTAGACACCTGGGGTTAGAGCATTTTCCGGGAAGACTTTTCTAGGGCGAATATTTTGCCCCATCATCAGGCGATTGCTTACCCAATGCATTTCAGCATTTTCAGGATCACTCAAATCTGCCATTAGAAGATTAAAGCCGTTGTATTGCTCAAAGCGTTTCGCATGATGCTGAACGAATTCATGCGGCTTATGTTGGCCAATTAGATATTTCAACGATAGTTCACCACGGGTTCGGGCATCTGGATTTTTCTCGCTGGGAGCGCGAACATTGGTTAAGGCAGCAAATCGGCCTGTCTTAGTAAAGCCTAACCACGTGCCAGGGCTGCCCAACACATCCGCGCGATCCCTGCCAGCCAAAAGATGAGG
>JBJOJF010000184.1:0-10623 GCA_046046735.1 Pseudomonadota bacterium | reverse complement strand
CATTTCTCACAAGAATCACCGTACTGATCTTTGGCGCCGCACTTAGGGCATTCGCCCTTAATAAAGCGGTCCGGTAAGAACATTTCTTTTACGGGATCGTATGCTTGTTCGATGGCTCGCTTTTCAATTAAGCCTGCATCACGTAGTTTGAGATAAATGCTCTGCGATAGTTTCTCGTTTTCAGGACTATCGGTGGTGTAGTAGTTGTCGAATGAGATTAAAAAATCATCAAAGTCACGCTTATGTTCTTTCCAAACATTAGCAATGAGTTCTTTCGGAGTAAGCCCCTCTTTTTCGGCGCGCAACATGATGGGTGTGCCGTGTGTGTCATCAGCGCCAACGTAATGCACTTCGTGACCACGCATTCTCTGAAAGCGAACCCAAATATCGGTCTGGACATATTCCACTAAATGACCGATGTGAATCTGGCCGTTGGCATACGGCAAGGCGGAAGTGACTAACAGGCGGCGTTTGGGGCTACTCATGAAAAGCGGACTTAAATAAAAATCAATTCAACTAACGGGAATATAAGATTATGAGGCTTGAGACCTGCAATCAGCAGTAATTTTAGTCTGCGGTTAAAGTTAGTACCGATTTGAACCTATTAAAGAGACGTTTTATGGCATTCCCCCACAACATTCAGATGTCTAGCGCTTCCGTGCCCTTGGTGCACGAGGTAGAGATCATGGATGAGGCAGGGCGCCTCAAAACTACCCATATCCCAGGGGAGCGCCCCCTCACGATTTATTTAGACAAGCGCGAAGTGGTTACTTTGATGACCTTGGGGAGTGCCCCAGAGGCCTTGGTACTTGGTTACTTACGTAATCAACGCCTGGTTGAGTCGCCAGACGATATTGCGAGTATTCAGGTGGACTGGGAGACGGATTCGGCTGCCGTGAAAACTCATCGCAGCACAGTGGATATTGATGCCTTAACCAGCAAGCGGGTAGTTACTACGGGTTGTGGCCAGGGCACGATGTTTGGCGGCTTGATTGAGGAGATGTCAGAGATTCGCTTGCCTGATGGCCCGCAGTTGACCCAAGAGGCCATTGTGTCGCTGATTGATGCTATTCGTGTTCATGACACGATCTATAAAAAATCGGGATCTGTCCATGCTTGTGCCGTGTTTGAGCGGGAGGGCAATGACCGGGTCCGCTTGCTGCACTTTATTGAAGATGTGGGTCGCCATAATGCGGTTGACTCCATCTCGGGCTTGATGTGGCTTGCGGATAAGCCCGGCAAAGACCTGATTTTCTTCACTACGGGTCGTCTCACCTCAGAGATGGTCATTAAGGGCGCCCAAATGGGTATCCCTTTTCTGATGACCCGCTCTGGTATGACCCTGATGGGCTTGGAACTCGCCCGCAAAACCAATCTCACCCTCCTATCCCGTTGCTCTGGGAAGCATTTTGAGATCTTTAACGCCCCAGAGAGGGTTATTTTTACGCCGGCTTCCGCCCCCTTGTAAATTCGTGGGCATATGGCCTGCGAAGGTTTTACAATTCGGCCATGACTATTAAATCTGACCACTGGATCCGCCGTATGGGCGAGCAAGGCATGATCAGCCCATTTGAACCTGGGCAGGTCCGCCAAGATGCCGCCGGGCAAAAAATTGTGAGCTATGGCACTTCAAGCTATGGCTATGACATTCGTTGCGCTGATGAGTTCAAGATTTTCACGAACATCAACAGCACCATTGTTGATCCGAAAAATTTCGACGAGCAATCCTTTGTCGATTTCAAAGGTCCTGTCTGCATCATCCCGCCAAACTCTTTTGCTTTGGCAAGAACTGTTGAATATTTTAAGATCCCGCGCAGTGTATTAACTGTTTGCGTTGGTAAGAGCACTTATGCACGTTGCGGCATTATTGTGAACGTCACCCCATTCGAGCCAGAGTGGGAGGGTTATGTCACGCTCGAGTTTTCTAACACTACTCCATTGCCAGCCAAGATTTATGCGGGTGAGGGATGTGCTCAAGTTCTGTTCTTTGAAAGCGACGAAGTTTGTGGCACATCGTACAAAGATCGCGGCGGAAAATATCAAGGTCAAGTCGGCGTTACTTTGCCTAAGACCTAATTCTTTTTAATTCATTTAATCGCCTGCACAGCGAATTTAAAGGGCACCCATGAAATTTCGTTTTCCTATCATCATTATTGATGAGGACTTTCGCTCTGAAAATATTTCAGGTTCCGGTATTCGTGACCTGGCCGAAGCTATTGAAAACGAGGGCATGGAAGTCATTGGCTTGACTAGCTATGGTGACCTAACATCCTTTGCCCAGCAAGCCTCACGTGCCTCTAGCTTCATTGTTTCTATTGATGATGAAGAGTTTGTTTCTGATTCAGAGGATCATGATCTACCTGCCTTAAATAATTTACGCGCTTTCATCACTGAAGTGCGCAAGCGTAACGAAGATATTCCGATCTTCTTGTATGGTGAGACGCGTACTTCACGTCACATGCCTAATGACATCTTGCGTGAATTGCATGGTTTCATTCATATGAATGAAGATACGCCAGAGTTTGTGGCACGCCATATTATTCGTGAAGCCAAGGTGTATCTGGATTCATTGGCGCCACCATTCTTCCGTGCCTTAACCAACTACGCATCAGAAGGTTCATATTCTTGGCATTGCCCAGGTCACTCTGGTGGCGTGGCCTTTTTGAAAAGCCCAGTTGGTCGCATGTTCCATCAATTCTTTGGTGAGAATATGTTGCGCGCTGACGTGTGTAATGCGGTGGAAGAATTAGGTCAACTACTGGATCACACGGGCCCTGTGTTGCAGAGTGAGCGCAATGCTGCCCGTATCTTTAATGCGGACCATTTATTTTTTGTAACCAACGGCACATCTACATCTAACAAAATTGTTTGGCATTCAACCGTTGCTCCTGGAGATGTAGTTCTCGTGGATCGCAATTGCCATAAATCCGTAATTCACTCCATCACTATGATGGGCGCGATTCCGATCTTCCTAATGCCAACCCGTAACCATCTGGGGATCATTGGCCCGATTCCGAAGGAAGAGTTTGAGTGGAAAAACATCAAGAAGAAAATTGATGCCAACCCATTCATTAAGAACAAGGATGTCGTTCCTCGCGTCATGACCCTGACGCAAAGTACCTACGACGGTATTGTCTATAACGTTGAGATGATCAAAGAGATGCTTGACGGCAAGGTGGACTCATTGCATTTTGATGAAGCTTGGTTGCCTCATGCTGCCTTCCATCCTTTCTATAAGGATATGCATGCCATTGGTGCAGATCGTAAGCGCACTAAAAAGAGTTTGATGTTTGCTACCCAATCCACTCACAAGTTATTGGCAGGCCTCTCACAAGCTTCCCAGGTATTGGTGCAGGATGCTGAAGAGCATAAGTTGGATCGGGATTGCTTCAACGAAGCTTATTTAATGCACACCTCTACGAGCCCGCAATACGCCATCATCGCTTCATGCGATGTCTCGGCTGCCATGATGGAGTCTCCCGGTGGAACTACCTTGGTTGAAGAGTCTATTGCTGAAGCAATGGACTTCCGTCGCGCGATGCGTGAAGTAGATGATAAGTTTGGCGCAGACTGGTGGTTTAAGGTCTGGGGTCCGGATCATTTAGCGGAAGAGGGCATTGGTGAGCGCTCCGATTGGATTTTGGAGCCTAATGCAAATTGGCATGACTTTGGTAGTGTCACTAAAGATTTCAATATGCTCGACCCGATCAAGGCCACAGTGGTTACGCCTGGATTAGATATCGAGGGTAATTTTGGCTCGATGGGTATTCCAGCAAGTATCGTGACCAAGTATTTGGCTGAGCATGGCGTGATTGTTGAGAAGTGTGGCCTGTATTCCTTCTTCATTATGTTCACCATTGGTATTACCAAAGGACGATGGAATACTTTGGTAACAGAGTTGCAACAGTTTAAAGATCACTTTGATAAGAATGCGCCTTTGTGGAAGGTGTTACCAGAATTTGTGGCTAAGCATCCACGCTATGAGCGCGTTGGTCTCAAAGATATATGCCAAGAGATTCATGAGTTTTATAAGAGCCGTAATGTCGCTCGCATGACTACAGAGATGTATACCTCAGACATGGTGCCAGCCATGATGCCTTCAGAGGCATGGGCGAAGATGGCGCACAAGGAAGTAGATCGCGTGCCATTGGATCAATTAGAGGATCGCATTACTGCTATGCTCGTAACGCCTTACCCTCCAGGCATTCCATTGCTGATCCCGGGTGAGCGTTTTAATAAGCGCATCATCGACTATCTCTACTTCGCTCGAGATTTCAATGAACGATTCCCTGGATTTGAAACGGATATCCACGGTTTGGTGAAGGCGGATATTGATGGCCGTAGCCAGTATTACGTTGACTGCGTGAGGCAGGAGCGTGATATCACTCTGTGAGATCTACCGCTCCATGAAAAAAGCCACCTACAGGTGGCTTTTTCTTTAGGGCTTAGCTGGTTTATCTAGTTGAAAGATGACTGGCGCATCTTCGTCTGCCTTGTTAGGGGGTGATTCTGATTTGGCTTCATCGTTGTCTGTGAAATTAAAGTCTTGACTCTGTATCACTGCAGCTGGTTTATCGAGCAAGGTGGTTACTAGCGCTGGAAAGGCTGCCACCACAACAACCATGATCAATTGCAGTGCTACCCATGGCAATGCGCCCCAATAAATATCGCTACTCTTCACCTCTTTGGGTGCTACACCTCGCAAATAGAACAGCGCAAATCCAAACGGTGGATGCATAAATGAAGTTTGCATATTCACACAGAGCATGACTCCGAACCACACCAGCGCAGCGCTAGCAGCAGCCTGTGGATTGCCATTCATGGAGGCCAGTAGGACCGGTGAAAGTAGCTTGACTGCAACCGGGGCTAGTAGCGGTACAACGATGAAGGCGATTTCAAAGAAATCAAGAAAGAACGCCAAGAAGAATACGAACAAATTTACTACGATCAAAAAGCCAATCCAACCACCTGGCAAATTGGAGAACAACTCCTCCACCCAGTGGCCACCATCTACCCCCTGAAAGACAACCGAGAAGCTGGTGGAGCCAATCAGAATGAAAACCACCATGGCAGTAATGCGCATCGTGTTTTGGTAAGCCTCCTGAATCAAGCCCTTTAAGTTCGGTATGCTTGCGCGCCGAATCCATGCCAGTAGAAGGGCGCCCATCGCACCCATAGCACCAGATTCAGTGGGGGTAGCGATGCCAGTCATGATCGTACCCAGCACTAAGAAAATCAGTACTGCTGACGGAATGATGCCCATCAGACATTTTTTCCAAAGTGGCCAGCCTTTGAGGGTGAGCTCGCTCTCCGGAACTGCTGGCAAATAGTCTGGCCTAAAGCGTGACAAGAAAAATGTATAGAGGGCAAATAGGCCGATTTGCAAGAGAGAGGGTCCCCACGCACCCAGATACATGCTACCAACATCAGCACTGCCGCTTTGGGTTTTGAGTTGGTCTGCCAATACGATGAGGACAAGCGATGGAGGTACTAGCTGAGTAATGGTCCCAGAAGCCGCCAAAACGCCCGTAGCGTAGCGCATGTTGTATCCATAACGCATCATCACAGGTAGTGAGATCATGGCCATGGCGATCACCTGAGCGGCTACAGTGCCGGTAATGGCACCCAGAATAAAGCCCACAATGATGACTGAGTAGCCAAGCCCCCCTCGGATGCGCCCAAAGAGTTGCCCCATGGAATCGAGCATCTCTTCAGCAAGACCACAGCGTTCTAGGATTGCCCCCATGAAAGTGAAGAAGGGGATGGCAAGCAATAAATCATTGGCGAGCACGCTACCAAAAATGCGTTGCGGAATCGCCTGCAAAAATGCCATGCCAAAGAAGTTTTCACTAATGGCGATGGCAGCAAAGAAAAGTCCTGCAGCCATCAAAGAAAAAGCGACCGGGAAGCCGATCAGCATAAAAATAATTAGTCCGCCAAACATCAGCGGTGGCATCCATTCCACTGGAATCATTGCATGGGCTTTTCGTAATTGAGGTCAGCAGCTGGCACGGTATTTTTACCCTCAAGCATGCCAATTCTTTTGATAATCTCAGAGAGACCTTGAAGACTTAGCATCAAGAAGCCAAATGGCACAATAAATTTGATCGGATAGCGTGCTAGTCCCCCAGCATTAAGAGAGTGTTCTGAAACTATCCAGGAGGGGTAAAACAAAGTGGTCCACGATAGCCAGGTAAATAAGAGGCAAGCGGGCATTAAAAAGACTACTAATCCAAAGAGATCAATATAAATACGGCCACGATCAGATAGTTGTGAATAAATTAAATCTACCCGAACATGTTCATTGCGCTTGAGTGTGTAGGAGGCGCCCAACATCACTGCTGCAGCAAAGAGATACCACTGCAACTCTAATGGCCAGTTGTTGCTCATATCAAGACCGTAACGCAGCAAAGCATTGAGTGCGGAGACCACGCAAGATAGCAAAATCATGATGCTTGCCATCTTGCCTAGCAGTTGATTTAGGCGATCAATTCCTGCTGAGAGTGTTCCCCAAAAAGCCATGCGACCTACAGCTCTGCGCGACCCCGTTTGATGGCGGCAAGAACTTGTGCTGGGGCGGTGCCGCCGGCATGCTGTCGCGAGTTTACAGAGCCATCGACAGTTAAGAGGGCGAAGACATCATCGCCCATCAGTTCGGGTCGATTATCAAGCCCACAAGCAAAGCGCAACTCTGAAAGACTTAAATCAGTCAGCATGCAATTTCGACCAACACAAGCCTTGACTGCGTGAGCAACGGCTTCATGAGCATCGCGGAAGGCTAGACCTTTTTTCACGAGGTAATCGGCGAGGTCAGTGGCTGTAGCAAAACCTTCCTCGGCAGCTGCCTTCATGACATCGGCCTTCACTTCAATATGTGGAACCATATCAGCGAAGATGCGCAAGGTATCTTGCACAGTATCTACCGCATCAAACAACGGCTCTTTATCTTCCTGGTTATCTTTGTTGTAAGCCAAGGGTTGACTCTTCATCAGCGTCAGAAGAGAAATCAAATCTCCGTAGACTCGACCTGTTTTGCCACGCGCCAATTCTGGAACGTCAGGATTCTTTTTCTGCGGCATGATGGAGCTGCCAGTGCAGAAGCGATCTGGCAAATCAATAAATCCAAAGCGCGGGCTTAGCCAGAGCACTAATTCCTCGGAGAGACGTGAGATGTGCATCATGAAGATCGAAGCAAAGGCGCAAAACTCAATAGCGAAGTCACGATCTGAAACAGCATCTAATGAGTTATTGCAGATGCCATCAAAGCCTAAGGCCTTGGCAACTTGCTCACGATCAATAGGGTAGGTGGTTCCAGCTAAAGCGGCGGCACCAAGGGGTAGGCGATTAAAGCGAGTGCGTAGGTCGGCTAAGCGACTAGCATCACGACTAAACATTTCATAGTAGGCCATCAAGTGGTGACCAAATGTAATTGGCTGAGCCACTTGCAAATGGGTGTGACCTGGCATGATGGTGGCAGCATGCTTTTCTGCTAAATCCAAGAGGGCGGTACGAAGGGTTGTTAAGGAAAGTGAAATCCCATCAACACTGCCACGCAACCAAAGGCGTAAATCCGTTGCGACTTGATCATTGCGTGAGCGGCCGGTATGAAGGCGCTTACCAGCATCGCCAACCAATTCAGTGAGGCGTGCCTCGATATTGAGGTGAACATCCTCTAGGGCAAGTTGCCAATTAAATTGACCAGCTTCAATCTCACTCTGAATCTGAGTCATTCCTCTTTGAATATCCGCTAAATCTTGAGCGGAGATAATCTTTTGGGTGGCTAGCATCTCAGCATGGGCTAAAGATCCAGCGATGTCCACTAGGGCAAAGCGTTGATCAAAGCCGATGGAGGCGGTATAACGCTGGACTAGTTCGTCAACGGGTTCGGTAAAACGGGCCGACCAAGCTTGGGCTTTGTTGGCAAGGGAATTTTTTGATGAGCTCATAAACGCAGTATATTGGTGTAGGTCTTTGATTATTTTAAATGTTATGTCCCAAACCCCTATTTCTAGCTCTACATCCAGCATCGCTAACACCCCAAAACGCCTTGTAATCGCCTCCCGTGAGAGTCGATTGGCCATGTGGCAGGCCGAGCACGTCCGAGATTGCCTCAAAAAGCTCTATCCAGACTGTGATGTGCAGATTTTGGGGATGACTACCAGGGGCGACCAAATTCTGGATAAAGCCCTCTCCAAGGTTGGTGGAAAGGGTTTATTTGTTAAGGAACTTGAAACGGCCTTAGAGGATGGTCGGGCCGATTTGGCAGTGCACTCCCTCAAGGATGTGCCGATGGTGATGCCCCAGGGATTTGACTTGTCCTGCGTGATGGCACGTGAAGATGCGCATGATGCATTTGTCTCTAATGACTATGCAAGTCTGGAGGATTTGCCGAAGGGTGCGGTCGTTGGTACGTCTAGTTTGCGTCGTGAATCAGTCCTCAGAGCAAAGTTCCCACATCTAGAGATTCAGCCTCTGCGGGGTAATTTAGATACGCGGATGAGTAAGCTGGACCGCGGTGAATACCAGGCAATTATTTTGGCGGCTGCTGGATTAAAGCGTTTGGGTTTAGAAAATCGTATTCGTGCGCTATTGCCGATTGATCCATACACCCCTGCAGCAGGGCAAGGTGCACTTGGCATCGAAACCCTTAGCAATCATCCCAACATCAAACAATGGCTTGCTCCCTTAAATGATTTGCCTACCTTATATGCGGTGACTGCTGAGCGCATGGTCTCTCGTCAGTTAGGTGGCTCTTGCGAAGTGCCTCTAGCGGCTTATGCAACCTGGAATGAAGATCATATGAATATTCGCTCCTTCGTTGCAAGTGTAGACGGCAAGTCAAGCTGTCTCGCGAGCGCTCAAGGCCTTGTAAAAAGTTTAGCGGAAGCTGAGGCGCTGGGTCTTACTGTGGCACAAGATTTAATCGCACAAGGTGCAGCTAACTTGTTACCAAACGGTCTACCAGAGCAAAAGTAAGAAAACTTTGATGAACTCAAAGACTATTGTCATTACCCGTCCTAGTGGGCAGGCACGTCAATTGTCAGAGATGCTTCATGCTGCATTCATTAATAGCGGCATGACTAAGACAGAATTACCTCAGATTCTTTCCTTACCCTTGCTCACCATTGTTCCCAAAAGTGATGGAGATCTAGCGCGGCAGATTCGTGAGTCATTGGCTTCGGCAGATTTGGCTATTTTTGTCAGTCCCAATGCAATCGAATGCACGATGCGTTTGCTTGAGCAATCATGGGAAGATGTGTCGGATAAGTTAATTCCTATTGGTGTCATGGGGGGCAGTAGCCTAGCAGCCCTTCAAAATCACGGCATCGGTATAAAAGCCGCTTCTACAAACATCATTCTCCCCGCTGACAATGCCCATTGGGATTCAGAAGGTTTGTGGACCGAGCTACAAAAACTACAGTGGGATTGGTCCAATAAGAAAGTCATCATCTTTAAAGGTGAGGGTGGGCGTGACTGGTTAGCGGATACCTTAAAAAAAGCGGGCGCCCATTTAGATTTAATTTCTGTCTATGCGCGCGTTCCATTGGATATGAATAGTCCTGCTTGGAAGGATGTTTGCGAAATGGATTTTGCTAAATCTCTTTGGCTGCTGACTTCATCGGAAGCCGTTCGCTATTTAGGTCAGGCCAAGCTACCTTTGGATATTGCTACAGCAGTTTGTCCGCATCACAATATTGCCGATGCAGCCGAGCAAATTGGTTTTGGGGAAGTTTTTAACTGCGAGCCTGGTGACGATGCTTTGATTGCAGCTGCGCAGGCATGGTTGTCAATCGACTATTAACTCAATCTTTTAAGTTATGCAGTAGCGCAGGTAAAAATACCTCACTCACCAGCAGTGATCTACCCTTTAGTTCGTAGAGAGTGCGCCTACTCCAGGCGATAGATGGTAATTCTGGATACAGCTTGGAACACTTTTTCCATAACTCGCTTTGTTTATCAAGCCGAGCAATTTCACGCATTGGCTTCTGTTTAGAATGCATTCGGGTTTTTGCAAATAACACGGCACCCAAAGGCTTTTTGCCTAAACGAAGAACCTCGTGATTACTCCCACACGAGCTTGTTGTGGGGATGATGCTATGAGCCATGACTAGTGGGATGCCGTTTGCACACAGTAGTACTTCACGCACGCGACAACGATTGATCTTGAAATGAAAATAGCGACTTTCGTCGCTATTTAAGTTTTGACGGCGATCTCGCAAAACAAGAACTTCTAGTTTTTGACCAATTGCACGTTCAATTTTTTGGGTTAAAGAACCTGTGTCGCCAAGCCAAGACTGCCACTGACGTGGTGCTTGGTGTAGTTCGCCGGAATCGACTCGATTCCATGCAGAACGGAGGCGACGACGGCGAAGCATTTTTAGCTACCGCTAAAGTTTCTGCGTTGACCGCCAGATTTTGGTTTGGCAAAACGCGGACCAGCTGATGGACGTGAATCGCCTGTGCGTGCTGGACGTGAGTCAGCAGAACGTGCAGGGCGTGAATCAGCGGAACGTGCTGGACGTGAATCACCAAAACGATTGCCACCAGCAGGACGAGAGTCACCAGATGGACGGGAATCGCCAGAGCGTGACTCGAAGTGATTGCCGGAACGACCACCACCGC
>JBJOJF010000183.1:0-3397 GCA_046046735.1 Pseudomonadota bacterium | reverse complement strand
CTTGTTCTCTTTACCAGTAGTTTTGTCTTTTGCTGTTACATGCAAAATACCGTTGGCATCGATATCAAAAGTCACTTCAATTTGTGGCATACCGCGTTGTGCTGGAGCAATACCTTCGAGGTTAAATTCACCAAGCAATTTGTTAGCCGCAGCCATCTCGCGCTCACCTTGGAAGCACTTAATAGTTACAGCAGGCTGGTTGTCTTCCGCAGTGGAGTAAACCTGTGAATGCTTAGTAGGAATCGTTGTGTTCTTAGGAATCATCTTGGTCATTACGCCACCAAGAGTTTCGATACCCAATGACAATGGGGTAACGTCCAAGAGCAATACGTCTTTACGATCGCCAGACAATACGGAACCTTGAATTGCCGCACCAACAGCAACTGCTTCATCTGGGTTAACGTCTTTACGAGGCTCTTTACCAAAGATTTCTTTTACCTTGTCCTGAACTGCAGGCATACGGGTTTGACCGCCGACCAAAATAACATCGTCGATATCTGCTACGTTTACACCAGCGTCTTTAATGGCAGTCAAGCAAGGACCAGCTGTTCGCTTGATCAACTCTTCTACCAAAGACTCCAGCTTGGCGCGGGTCAACTTCAAGTTCAAATGCTTAGGACCGCTAGCGTCAGCTGTCACGTATGGCAAATTGATTTCTGTTTGTTGTGCAGATGACAATTCGATCTTGGCCTTTTCAGCCGCATCTTTTAAGCGCTGTAATGCCAATACGTCTTTACTCAAATCAACGCCTTGTTCTTTCTTGAACTCTGCAATGATCCAGTCAATGATGCGTTGGTCAAAGTCTTCACCACCCAAGAATGTGTCGCCGTTAGTTGAGAGCACTTCAAATTGCTTCTCGCCGTCAACGTTGGCAATCTCGATAATGGATACGTCGAATGTACCGCCACCCAAGTCATACACAGCGATCTTGCGATCTACTTTGTCTTGCTTATCCAAGCCAAAAGCCAATGCAGCAGCAGTAGGCTCGTTGATGATGCGCTTTACGTCCAAGCCAGCAATACGGCCAGCATCTTTAGTAGCCTGGCGCTGGCTATCGTTAAAGTAAGCAGGAACAGTAATAACCGCCTCTGTCACTTCTTCGCCGAGATAGTCTTCGGCAGTTTTTTTCATCTTGCGCAAAATTTCAGCGGACACTTGTTGTGGTGCCATTTTCTTGTCGCGCGCTTCAACCCAAGCATCACCGTTATCAGCGGCAATAATTGAATAAGGCATCAAGCTAATGTCTTTTTGCACTTCAGGATCTGTAAATTTACGACCCATCAAACGCTTGACTGCGTAAATAGTATTTTTAGGATTGGTTACTGACTGACGCTTTGCAGGCGCACCAACCAATACTTCGCCGTCTTCAACGTAAGCGATGATGGATGGAGTTGTGCGAGCGCCTTCTGCGTTTTCGACAACCTTAGGTGCATTGTTTTCAACGACTGAAACACATGAATTTGTGGTTCCTAAGTCGATACCGATAATCTTTCCCATAATTGCTCCAAAAAATTAAATTGTTTGTTGTACTAATGAATATTTCGATACCCAGTAAATGGGGTCTAAAAAAGCGATTTCAAGGGCCTGCATAGCAAAAAAGGCAGAAATCTGCCTTTTTTATGCCTTTTTCGGGGTTTTACCCCAATTTTCCCTTTACTTAGGGGCGCTAACCGTCACCAAAGCAGGCCTGAGGACCCGATCTGCCACGGTATAGCCACGCTGCAGCACTGAAACCACAGTATTTGGTTCTTGCTCTGATGGCACCGAAGCGATCGCCTGGTGGTGATGGGGGTCAAATTTATCCCCAACAGCAGGGTTAATTTCAGTCATGCGACCCTTCTCAAATGCGGAGAGCAATTGCTTGAGGGTGATTTCTAAGCCCTCTTTAAATGCCTTGGCATCCACCGCATCCGTACTCAATGCTGCGTAGAGACTATCGGTCACCGGCACCAAATGCTCGGCAAAACTTTCAATCGCAAATTTATGCGCCTTAGCAATATCTTCAACAGCACGGCGGCGAATGTTTTCACCCTCAGCTTTTGCGCGTAAAAAATTATCTTGTAGCTCGCCAATCTTTTGATTGAGCTCTGCAATTTCTTGTTCTGGCGTTTTTACAGCCGGCGCTTCTGCTGCTTCGGTGGCCGGATCTGCCGCAAGATTCTCTTGCTCTGGGGATGGGTTTTGATTTTCTTGTGTCATAGACGCTATTTTACTTTTCTCTAAAGATGGCTATTACTTTGTAATGTGGGGCCAATTAATTCAATTTCAAGTCTTTGCTCTTTCAGCCAGTTCAGCCCTTTCAGCGCGCTTAGCTAATTCAGCCTCAGACTCCGTCCCCAAAGACCAGCCCTGTAAATGATGATGAGCAATATCGCTCAGAGCCTCAATCCACTTAGGGTTGCTGTTAAGGCAAGGAATATAGCGATAGTCTTTGCCGCCATGTTCCAAGAAGATTTCGCGGGCCTCCATGGCAATTTCTTCCAGTGTTTCCAAGCAGTCAGCCGGAAATCCTGGGCAAAAAATATCAATCCGGTGACAACCTTCTTTAGCCAGCTTTTCAATCGTTGGGGCTGTATACGGCTTTAACCACTCAGCTTTACCAAAGCGTGACTGGAAGGTAACAAGGTATTGACCCGACTCCAAACCAAGAGACTCACCAAGCAAACGCCCTGTTTTTAAACACTCACAGTGGTAGGGGTCGCCTTTCATCAAATTGCGTTTTGGCAACCCATGAAACGACATCACAAAGCGGTCGCCCTTAGCAAAATCAGGTCGTCCATCTTTATCCCAGCTACTTAAAACTTGATCGCGCAACGCGGCAATATAGGAAGGGTTGTCGTGATAATGCTTCACCAAACGCAATTCAGGCTGATCACGCCAAGTACTCAAAACACGAAAAACTTCATCGAAGCTGGATGCTGTAGTAGTGGCTGAGTATTGAGGATACAAAGGCAACACCAATAAGCGCTCCATGCCTTGCGCCTTCAGGCTCTCGAGGGCAGACTGAGTGGAGGGTTGTCCATAGCGCATCGCCAAATCCACCAACACTGTATGACCCTCATTCGCAAATTTGTCAACGAGCTCTTTCGCCTGAAGACGTGAGTAGTGCATTAAAGGAGAGCCTAATTTTGGCAACCAGATAGAGGCATATTTTTTTGCAGAGGCACTACTGCGAATTGGCAAAATGATGCCATTCAAAATGCACCACCAAATAATGCGTGGAATTTCTACCACTCGCTGATCAGAAAGAAATTCTTTTAAATAGGCACGTACTGCTTTGGGTGTTGGCGCTGAGGGCGTGCCCAAGTTCAATACTAAGACTGCTGTTTTGGAGGCACGTAGATGCGGGTTCGGATTCAAGATATGTTGTCTCTAGCTGTTAAATGTGTGTAGATTG
>JBJOJF010000182.1:0-6000 GCA_046046735.1 Pseudomonadota bacterium | reverse complement strand
CTGAGGAACGATCGAGTAGCCCAGTCCTTGGCGAACCAATTCAATAATGGCCTCTACCGAGTTCAGCTCCATACCTTCTTTGATATTGAGCTTGTTGGCGCGGATAGTTTGATCTACCAAATGGCCAGTCCAGGTGTTTCGCTCAAACCGAATAAATGCTAAGTCAGATTCTTGGTCTAGTGTCTTGCCTCCCTTTTTGCTCAGTGGGGTGGGCATGATCAAGATCATTGGTTCTTTATAAAGCTCGGTCCATTGGACATGTTGAGGCAACGCATATGGTGACTCAGTAACAATCGCTGCATCTAAGGTGCCGTCAAGAACTTGATCTAAAAAATTACTGGATAAGCCGGCTATGAGTTTCACCTCTAGTCCTGGATAGCTCCTCTTAATTTTATTGAGAGCATTTCCAAAGGCACCCATGAGGGTTGAGACAAGTGCGCCCAAGACTATCGTGCCGCTAAGGTCTGATTTGAAGTCAGAGCCCAAAGCTTCATATCGAGCAATGATGTCCTGAATGGGTTCAATCAAAGACCTACCTTGATGATTCAGGCTAAGGGAGCGCTTCGTTCTATCAAACAGCTCAACCCCAAGATCGGCCTCTAATTGCTGCACCTGCTGGCCAGCTGCTGCTGCGGTGAGGCCAATCTCTTTTGCGGCGGCAGCAACGCTTTTGTGTCTAGTGATTGCTAGGAAATTTTTTAACACCCGTATGCTGGACATGGCAGTATTTTAGTAAAGTTAATTTTTATCTCAAAGAAAATTATATTCGATTTATTTTTTACTATCTGTAGATATAATGAGCCCATGCCCAATACAGATCTCAAGGTAAAAGTTTGGCGCGGCACTCAAGAAGGTGAGTTTGTTGAGTACCTGGTGCCACGGAATCCAAATCAAACCGTTTTGGATGTGGTGACCTACATTCAGCGCAAATTAGACCCAACCCTTAGCTATCGATTCGCTTGTCGAGTCGGAATGTGTGGGTCCTGTGCAATGACGGTAAACGGGGTTGCTCGTTGGACTTGCCGCACTCACGTCTCTCAGATTGTGGAGGGCGATTCATTAGAAATCGCGCCCCTAAATAATCTCCCGGTCATTAAAGATCTTGCCACTGATATGCGAGAGTTCTTTAATAAATGGAAGGGCGCCGTTGGCTTTTTCAAGGGCGATAAAACGCGCCATGATGATTTTGCAAAGGTAGAACCAGATTCAGCAGAGCGTCAATTAGCGAATGCTGGCATTGAGTGCATTGGTTGCGGCGTTTGTTATTCCTCTTGCGAGGTAGTTGAAAAGCGTCCTAACTATTTGGGGCCTGCTGCGCTCAATCGCGCCTGGACATTGACCAATGATGTGCGGGATGTACAGCAATTAGATCGCCTTCGTGCCGTTGCAGGGGATGAGGGCTGTCATGCCTGTCATACACATGGATCTTGTACCGAGCGCTGCCCTAAAAAATTAGAGCCAACAGCCGGCATAGCTGGACTGAAAAAATTAGTAGCTAGAGCTGCAGTTCGTGGCAGTAAGTGGGGCAAGTTATGAGCTCTGGAGTGTTGCAGGCTAAGCTTTGGTACGCACAACGAATTAGTGCAATGGTTCTGGGGCTTTGCGTCAGTATCCATCTAGTGATTATTTTCTACGCGATTAGAGGCGGGTTAACTGCAGAAGAAATTTTGGGACGTACCCAAGGCAATATTACTTTCGCAATTTTTTATGAAATTTTTGTCTTGGCCTGCTTTGTGCATGCACCTATTGGCTTGGCCAATATTCTTGAAGAACATTTTTCTAAAGGGTTTTTCTCCAAGCTTCTATCGTGCTCTTTGGCTGCACTCATAATCGTTCTCGGCACTACCGCTGTTGTCGGCGTTTATACCGGAGGGGGTGTATGAGCCCTAGACCAAAGCTTGATCTTCGCGCAAAGAGTCATCTCTCTTATTTTGCTTATGCATGTCACCGTTTTTCTGGTCTATTGCTAGCATGCTTTATCCCTTTACATTTTTTAATGCTGTCTCAATCCTTGCGTGGAGCAAGTGGTTTTGAGCGTTACCTCGGATTAACGGATTTTTGGGTATTTAAATTTGGCGAATGGGCGCTCGTGATTTTGCTTGCCATCCACTTGGTGGGCGGGATTCGACTTTTGATGATTGAGTTTGGTCCATGGCGCGGTCTTCGTAAAGCCTGGACGCAAGCAGCTATTTTGTTTGGCATTACTTGCGGCCTTCTATTTTTATATTTAGCAAACTGATTGGGTAATCTATGCAGTTACAAATGAAAGCGGTAGAAGAGGCTTGTAAGGAGCTCTATATCCGCGCCTTAAAAGTGCTGCCAGACGATGTTAAGGCTGGTATTGAACGCTTAAATCAGGGTGAAACTGATGCTCGTGCTCAGGTGGTTCTGAAAACCATGATCACTAATATCTCCGTTGCAGAGCGTGAAGATAATCTACTTTGCCAAGATACTGGGTTGCCTATTTATAAAGTCAAGATTGGTCGAAATGTTCAATTTGACGGCATGGAGTTAAAGGCGGCAATACGCAAGGGATGTGAGCGCGCCACTACTGAATATCCATTACGTTCTTCAGTAGTTCATCCGATTACTAGAAAAAATAATCACACATCTTGCGGCATCGATATGCCAGCAATTAGCATTGATTTTTGTGATGATGATGAGCTTCTTGAAATAGAGATGGTTCCCAAGGGAAGCGGCTCTGAAAATAATTCTTTTTTAAAGATGGCTATTCCTGCAGATGGAATTAATGGAGTTAAGGCATTTGTTATTGAGAGTGTTGTTTCCGCCGGAGGCAAGACCTGTCCTCCAACCATCGTAGGAGTTGGGGTTGGAGGAACTTCTGAGCAGTGTGTTGCAATGGCTAAACGTGCGGCTACACGAGCGTTAGGCAGCGCCTGCAGTGATGAAGAGGGTGCGAAGTTAGAGCAGGAGTTAACTGTAGCGGTGAATAAGTTAGGTATTGGTCCCCAAGGCTTAGGCGGTGATGGAACTGCCTTTGCTGTTCATGTTGAGTTGGCCCATACCCATATCACGCTCAATCCGGTTGCAGTCAATATGCAGTGTCATTCCGCACGAAGAGCACGTGCAACATTTACGCCTAAGGGCGTTACTTACGGGTTTTAGGAGAAACATGGCTCATTACAATCTACCCACCCCCGTAAGCGAAGCTGATGTTCGTAAGCTTCGTATTAATGACACTGTGACATTGCAAAACACATTATTTGGTATTAGAGATGCAACGCAAATTCATTTATTTGATAAGGGTCGGAAAACCCGTTTTGATTTAAGTGGCCATGCTGTAATTCATACGGCTCCCAATGTGCGTAAGGTTCCCGTTAGTAAAGAATTCCCCGCTGGCTATCAGCCCATCTGTATTGGTACAACAACATCAGATCGCATGGAGCGTTTTACTCGCCCGTTAATGACTGAAAATGGTGTGCGCATGATTGTTGGTAAGGGCGGAATGCGTGAGGGCTCTGCTGCAGCCTTTCAGGAAATAGGCGGGGTTTACTTGGCCATTATTGGTGGCACTGCTGCCCTAGAAACTACATGGATAGAGCAAATTGAAGATGTCGATATGGATGACCTCAATCCAGAATCACTTTGGCGTTTCAAGATTAAAGATTTTGGACCACTACTTGTTGCTATGGATAGTCATGGCGGTAGCATTTATCAAGAAGTGAAAAGTGATGTTGCGCGCAATAAAGAGGCCGTTCTTAAGAGCTTAGGAATCCCATCATGAGTATTAACACTCTTGAAACGGACATCCTCATCTTAGGGTCGGGGGGCGCTGGATTATTTGCCGCCTTGCATGCACATCAAACTAACCCTAACTTGCACATCACTATTGCCGTTAAGGGCCTGCTTGGAAAGTGCGGTTGTACCCGAATGGTTCAGGGTGGTTACAACGTTGCCTTGGCTGAAGGAGATTCGGTTGAGCGTCACTTTATGGATACGATTGAAGGTGGTAAGTGGCTATCCGATCAGGAGCTTGCTTGGACTTTAGTTTCTAAAGCAGTTGAGCGTATTCATGAGCTTGAGAATGAATTGGGTTGTTTTTTTGATCGCAATGCGGATGGCACAGTCCATCAAAAGGCGTTTGCTGGACAGACATTTGATCGCACCGTCCATAAAGGCGACTTAACAGGTATTGAAATTATTAATCGCTTGGCTGAGCAGGTCTGGTCAAGAGGGATTCATCGCTTGGAAGAGCATCGGGCGGTAGAGTTGATCCACAGCGCTGATGGCAAGTCTCTTGCTGGTGTATTGATGTTAGATATGCAAACTGGCCAGTTCACACTGGTGCGCGCTAAGGCTGTGCTCTTGGCTACGGGTGGTGGACCTACTATGTATAAGTACCACACACCATCGGGTGACAAGAGTTGCGATGGTTTGGCTATGGCCTTGCGAGCAGGTTTAACCTTGCGCGATATGGAGATGGTCCAGTTTCATCCTACCGGCCTACTGGCAGGGCCAGGCACCCGCATGACAGGCACGGTGCTGGAGGAGGGTTTGCGAGGAGCCGGTGGTTATTTACTCAATGGGGATCGTGAGCGCTTCATGGGTAACTATGATCCTCGTAATGAGCGCGCTACACGAGATATTGTTTCGAGATCAATTAATTCAGAAATTCGGGCGGGTCGCGCGACACCAAATGGCGGCGTGTATATTCAGATGAGTCATTTAGGTCCCGAGAATGTCCGTAAGCAATTCAAAGGCATGGTTGAGCGCTGTGCGGATAGCGGATTTGATTTGGCAAATGATTTGGTTGAAGTGGTTCCTACAGCGCACTACATGATGGGTGGCGTTGTCTTTAAGAAGGATTGCAGTACCGATCTGCCTGGCCTCTTTGCGGCTGGAGAAGATACTGGTGGAGTTCATGGAGCCAATCGTTTGGGTGGAAATGGCGTAGCTAACTCAACTGTATATGGCGGTATTGCTGGTGAGGAAATGGCTCGCTGGGTCAGTTCCCAAAAATTACAAGAGTGCAATATGGAAGAAGTGCTTTCTAGTATTCAGGCTCATGAGGCGCCATTGAAAAGACCGGCAGGCGACATTGAATCAATTCGTGATGCGCTGGCAGAGTGCATGTGGGATGACGTGGGCATTTCCAGAACTAGGGAAAGCCTGCTGCGGGCTCGCGTTAAATTGGATCAGTTGGCACAGCAGTTAGATCAAATTGGAGTGGGAGACATCCAAAGGCAATACAGCATTACATGGCAAGATTGGATGAATCTTAACAATCTGATTTTGGTCAGCAAGTCTGTAACTGAGGCAGCTCTTGCTCGCGAAAATTCAAGAGGCGCTCACTACCGCGATGATTTTCCAGAGCCTGGATCTCTAGAGCAGTCATATTTCACTGCCGTAAATTTGGATGATCAAGGCTTACGCATTGAGAACAGGCCAGTTCAATTTACGATGGTCAAGCCAGGCGAAACGATTTTGGTTGAGAGTTAATTATTTTTGAGTTAATCGAACCCCTATCATTTACGCTAGCCGTATTGATCGTATTGTGCGCATTTTTCATCTTTGGAGTATCAGGATTCGGCTCTTCAATCGTATCCGTTCCCTTGTTGGTACAGATGTACCCCCTAAAGGTTGTGGTACCCATGATGGTAATTATTGATATCTGCGCTTCACTATATGTAGGTAGAAAATCATCTGGTGATGCCAATATTCAAGAATTGAAGTGGCTATTTCCTTTTAGCTTGATGGGAATGGTATTGGGAATTTTTCTTCTGGTTCAAGCGCCAAGCGAACCCTTACTGTTGATCCTTGGTTTATTTGCTGCAATTAATGGTGTTCGGGTTCTGGTGCAGAGAAATGTAGAGGCTTCCGATCCAATTAGTAAGTGGTGGGCAGTTCCTTTTGGATTTTTTGGTGGCGCATTTACTGCTCTATTTGCCACAGGAGGCCCGGTTTACGTTTCTTATCTTGGCTTACGGATCAATAATCCAAAGGTATTGCGTGCCACCATGGCATTCGCTATTTTTATGC
>JBJOJF010000181.1:0-8326 GCA_046046735.1 Pseudomonadota bacterium | reverse complement strand
GCTTGTTCGCTTCAGTAATAGCAATCTTGTGATAGCCAACGTCCACTACAAAAATCGCATCAGGAACGCCGTTCAAATCTTGAATACCGCCAAGCGCTTTTTGCAACTTGTCGAGATCACGATCATTAGTCAAAGCTTCTTTCTTGGAAAGCTTTTCCCAATCGCCAGCTTCTTTAGCAACTGCCATATCCTTCAAACGCTTGAGGGAACCTTTAACAGTTTTAAAGTTGGTGAGCGTACCGCCCAACCAACGGCTGTCGATGTAAGGCATACCAGCACGAGCAGCTTCTTCAGCAATGATCTCGCGTGATTGACGCTTTGTACCAACGAACAAGATAGTTCCACGGTTAGCAGCAACTTGTTTTGCAAATTTCAGGGCGTCCTGAAACATTGGCAATGTTTTTTCCAAGTTGATGATGTGAATTTTGTTGCGATGACCGAAAATATAAGGGGCCATCTTTGGGGACCAGAAGCGTGTTTGGTGTCCAAAGTGACAACCGGCTTCCAGCATTTGACGCATAGTTACTGACATAACTTCTCCTAAGGGTTGTGTTCTAAAGTTGAGTCCTAGCTGCGCTAAAAAACGCCACCCTGGAAGGCTCAACTCGCGATTTCAGATCCCAAACGGACCTGAGACGGAAATTATAGCTTAAATATCAATGCTCTAGACGGGTCTGGCCCCGCTTAGCCAAAGGACTGCGCTAATTTTTAATTGAGAAGAACGGTAAAAAATGCTGATTTTGCTTAATATTTAAGCAGCCAAGATCTGCCAAAAACTGCCAAGTCGTTGATAATCAAGGCATGAATAGTGTATTTACCGCCGAAAAAGACATCCAAGGGATGCGCGAAGCTGGCCGCTTAGCCAGTGAAGTTCTTGATCACGTTGCCCCGCACGTCAAAGCAGGGGTTAGTACTGCAGAGCTAGATCGCATTTGCCATGAATACATGCGTGATGTCCAAAAGACTATTCCAGCCCCACTGAACTACCAGCCGCCAGGCTATCCACCCTTTCCAGCATCCATCTGCACTTCAGTTAATGATGTGATCTGTCACGGCATCCCAGGTGAGAAGATTTTGAAATCTGGCGACGTCGTCAATCTCGACATCACCGTAATTACTCCAGATGGCTATTACGGCGACACCAGTCGCATGTTTATGGTCGGCGAAGTTTCCGTACTGGCAAAACGCCTCACCCAAATTACATTTGAATGTATGTGGCTGGGTATTGCACAAGTTAAGCCGGGGGCATCTCTAGGTGATATCGGTCACGTCATTCAAACCCATGCTGAAAAAGCAGGCTATTCAGTTGTTCGCGAATACTGCGGACATGGTATTGGCAAGGTCTTCCACCAAGATCCACAGATTCTTCACTACGGTCGTCCAGGAACCGGAGAGAAATTAAAAGAAGGTATGACCTTCACTATCGAGCCAATGATTAACGCCGGTAAACGCGATATTCGTACGATGCCTGATCAATGGACAGTGAAGACTAAAGACCGCAGTCTATCTGCGCAGTGGGAGCATACGCTCTTGGTAACAGCCACTGGTGTTGAGGTATTAACTTGGTCAGAGGGCAGTAATCCAGCTCCTGATTGCGTTAAAGGCCTATCCTTTAGGCCAAGTCTAGCAAGCGCATAAATTGATGAATAAGCCCCGGGCAGCCAGCAATATTGCTGATGCAGTTAGCCTGCGTGCAGCTCGCGAAGTTGCATACGACGAGTTTAAAAAAACTCAATCAGTAGGCAAGTTAACCAAACAACTTACCAAGATGAGCGATCAAATACTCGCCCATCTCTGGAATAGTTGCGGCTTAAATAATGAAGCTAGCCTAATTGCAGTTGGCGGCTATGGAAGAAATGCTTTATTCCCCCATTCTGATATTGATATCCTCATTCTGCTCCCGGCCGAAGAGCAACAAGCACTTGCTTTATCAAAACGGGTTGAACAATTTATTGCCAGCTGCTGGGATATGGGGCTGGAGATAGGCTCTTCAGTTCGGAATACTGCGGAATGTATATCTGAATCCGAGCAAGATGTCACTGTGCGCACATCACTCTTAGAAGCGCGATTCCTGTGCGGCAGTAAACAACTATTTAAAGACTTTGCAAAAGCCTTTGAAGCAGCCATGGATCCGAAGGCATTCTTTCAAGCTAAGCAAGCAGAACAAATTCAGCGTCACTATAAGTATCAAGATACCCCCTACTCCCTTGAGCCAAACTGCAAAGAGAGTCCTGGCGGTTTACGCGACCTACAAGTCATCTCTTGGGTTAGTAAAGCAGCACATCTGGGAAATACCTTTAAGGATCTCAGCATTGCAGGCCTCATTACTCAACGTGAGTTAACTGAACTCAATCGTAACCAGCGTTTTTTAGAAACTCTACGTGCCAACTTGCACCTTCTTGCAAAGCGTAGGCAAGATGTATTGGCTTTTGACTTACAGGCGCCCCTTGCTGCGGCAATGGGCATCCAAGAAGAATCTTCCAGGCTGGCCAGTGAAGCGATCATGCGCCGCTACTACTGGGCAGCTAAAGCAGTAAACCAATTAAATGACGTACTCCTACAAAATATCGAAGCACTCCTCTTCCCTCAAGAGTCAAAAACAACCCACGCAATTGCTGGCGAAGGCAATGAATGCTTTATTGAGCGCCAAGGTGTTTTAGATATCACTGACCCGCAACTATTTCAGAAGCATCCCGAAAAGATTCTGCGCACCTTCTTGGTATTTGCTCAGACTTCCAACGTTAAAAGCCTTTCTGCAACCATTTTTAGAGCGCTATATAACGCGCGTCAGAAAATGGATAGTAAGTGGCGCAAAGACCCAGTCAACCGCGCATTGTTTATTGAGATTCTCAAAGAGCCTGAGGGTGTCAGTCGCGCATTTCAGCTAATGAACCGCACCAGCGTGCTTGGTCGTTATTTACCAGCCTTCAGAAAAATTGTTGGACAGATGCAGCATGACTTATTTCATGTGTATACCGTCGATCAACACATCTTGATGGTTCTTCGCAATGTGCGTCGCTTCATGGTAATTGAACATACCCATGAATTTCCTTTCTGCAGCAGTCTCATTGCTCACTTTGAGAAGCCTTGGTTACTCGTTATAGCCGCGCTCTTTCATGACATTGCCAAAGGACGAGGTGGTGACCACTCCGAATTGGGCAAAGCGGATATGCGCAAGTTTGCTAAAGATCATGGTCTTGATAAAGCGGATACCGAACTTTTAGTATGGCTGGTTGCAGAGCACCTCAATATGAGTCAGGTGGCGCAAAAACAAGATATTACTGATCCAGATGTTGTTAAAGCGTTTGCCAAAAAGGTGGGTGATGAGCGCCACCTAACTGCGCTCTACCTTCTAACTGTTGCTGACGTGCGTGGCACTAGTCCGAAAGTATGGAATGCATGGAAGGGCAAGCTACTAGAGGATCTCTATCGCGTTACTCTCCGCGTATTGGGTGGAGCAAAACCTGACGCCTCTTCAGACCTAGCGCAACATCAAGAAGAATCTCGCGCTAAGCTACGCCTCTATGCAATTGAGGACGCCGCTTATGAAAATCTGTGGAAACAATTAGATGTCGCTTTTTTCTTACGGCAAGATGCTGCAGATATTGCCTGGCTAACGCGCCACCTATTTAATAAGGTTGATAGCGATACTCCAGTAGTGCGCGCTCGCCTCTCTCCAATCGGTGAGGGCTTGCAAATTGCTGTGTACGTTAAAGACCAAGAAGACCTATTTGCACGAATTTGCGCCTACTTTGAGCGTCACGGCTTCTCAATTTGGGATGCACGTATTCATACAACAAAGCATGGCTATGCATTAGATACTTTCCAGATTTCTGGCAGCAACTTAGTTGATGAGGGTGGCAGCTACCGCGATCTGATTCAGCTAGTGGAATATGAGCTGACTGAAGCCCTGCAAAATACTGATCCATTGCCATCACCAAGTATGGGTAGACTCTCAAGACAATCCCGCACTTTCCCAATTCAGCCACGTGTTCATATGACGCCGGATGAGCGGGGTCACTACTATGCTCTATCACTATCAGCCAGCGATCGCACAGGACTTCTGTACGCTATCTCGAGGGTGTTAGCAAAGCATCAAGTTTCACTCCACACTGCACGCATCAATACATTGGGAGAAAGAGTGGAAGACGTATTCTTATTGGATGCCGCTAACTTGAGCAAGAACCCCAAACTGCAGATCTTGCTAGAGACAGATTTACTTGAAGCCTTAGGCGCTTAGGCCAATAACTCCAACATGGCTGCCTCATCAATCACAGGCACACCTAGCTCTTCCGCTTTAGTGAGTTTGCTGCCAGCGTCTGCCCCGGCTACAACATAGTCGGTTTTCTTAGAGACTGATCCAGCAACCTTAGCACCTGCTTTTTCAAGAAGATCTTTTGCTTCATCTCGCGTCATTGTTGGGAAAGTGCCAGTAAGTACGAAGGTTTTTCCTGCAACTGCAGCACTGATGACTTTTTCCTCCACAGAGAGTTGCATTCCCGATGCGAGCAATTGTTCAATCACCTCGCGGTTATGCGCCTCTCCCATAAAGCTGGTGATGGAATCTGCAACCACAGGACCAACATCTTTAACTGTGAGTAGATCCTCTAAACTCGCATCCATTAATGCATGCATGGACCGGTAGTGGTTAGCAAGGTCCTTTGCAGTGGTTTCGCCGACATGGCGAATACCCAATGCGAAGATAAATCGAGCAAGGGTGGTACTTTTAGATTGATTGATTGCCGTGATTAGATTGTCTGCAGACTTATCACCCATGCGCTCTAGGTTGGCTAAGGCAGTAAATCCCAATCGATAGAGATCGGCAGGAGTTCTTACTAAATTTTGATCAACCAATTGATCAACAATCTTCTCGCCTAAACCCTCAATATCAAGAGCTCTCCTGTGGGCAAAATGAATCAAGGCTTGTTTTCTTTGCGCTCCACAAAACAATCCACCGCTACAGCGAGCCACCGCTTCATCAGCTAAGCGCTCAATATGGGAGTCGCATATAGGGCAACGGGTGGGCATCACGAACTCAGTAGCGTCTACTGGCCTGCGCTCTTTAACAACAGATACCACTTCAGGAATGACATCACCCGCTCTTCTGACGGAAACAGTGTCGCCAATGCGTACATCTTTGCGCTTAACTTCATCTTCATTATGCAAAGTGGCATTGGTGACGGTAACCCCGCCTACCTCTACAGGAGCAAGTCTTGCTACTGGCGTAATGGCACCCGTACGTCCAACCTGCACATCAATACCGAGAACAGTAGTTAACGCCTCTTGCGCTGGAAACTTATGAGCCAAAGCAAAGCGTGGCGCTCTGGACACAAAGCCTAGCTTGGCTTGCTCTGCGAAAGAGTTGACCTTATAGACAACACCATCAATGTCATAAGGTAATGAATCCCTTTTAGCACCAATCTCATTGTAGAAAGCCAAAATCTCTTCTACAGATTTGAGAACACGGCGCTCCGAACAAACTGGTAAGCCTAGCTTGACATAGGCATTGAGTAACTCTTCGTGGGTTTTTGGAAGCCAAGACTGTGGCTCCAATGCACCTAAGCCATAAGCAAAAAATGACAGCGGCCTTTTAGCGGTAATTTTGGAATCTAACTGACGCAAACTACCTGCAGCAGCATTTCGAGGATTTGCGAATTCTTTTTCGCCTTGGGCAGCAGCTTGCTCATTCATCCTCTGAAAGTCTTTGAGATACATAAAGACCTCGCCACGAACCTCCAATACTTCTGGAACATCTTTTCCAGTAAGCTTGAGTGGAATGGCTCGGATAGTTTTGATATTCGCTGTGACGTCTTCGCCGCTAGCACCATCACCACGTGTAGCAGCCCTCACCAAAGAGCCCTTCTCATAACGCAGCGAGATTGCTAAGCCATCAAACTTGAGTTCGCCAGCATAATCGACACGTTCAGCATGTAAACCTTCCCGACAGCGGCGATCAAAGGCAACTAACTCCGCATCTTCAAATGCATTATTCAAAGAAAGCATCGGCACCGCATGAGTGACCGAATCAAATTCTTTCAGAGCGGTGCCACCAACCCGCTGAGATAAAGAATCTACCGTTATCCACTCTGGGTGAAGTAACTCAATCTCTAGGAGTTCGCGATATAGACGATCGTATTCGCTATCCGGAACAATGGGGTTATCAAGTACGTAATACGCATGCTCTAAGCGCGCTAATTCGGCTTGCAATAATGCGTAGCGATCCGCTAAATTTGTCGGACTAGAGGGCGACAAAGCGATTCCTTAACTAAAAAGTCGACTAGCAGTAGATGATCCAGCAGCAACGCCGCCCTTTTCAAGATTGGCGTACAAGATATCTAAATGGCGACGAATGCTAATGACAGCCGCTTCAGTGAGATTGATGCCA
Source organism: Pseudomonadota bacterium (assembly GCA_046046735.1). Taxonomy (GTDB): domain Bacteria; phylum Pseudomonadota; class Gammaproteobacteria; order Burkholderiales; family Burkholderiaceae; genus Polynucleobacter. Next base: position 1,941 of record JBJOJF010000181.1, on the reverse strand, counting down.
CTGTCATCTACTAGGCGGCCATGGGCTGCCTGGGCAATTTCTACACCTTCACCTAACATACGCTCAAATGCGCGTTCTTCAAGCGGCACCAAGGGCACTTCAAGCAATAAGGTAACTTGCTTTACAGGCTTATTTGGATCAAGCTCAGCGCTATTGAAAATCATCACGCCATTGCTGAAGAACTCATAGATACGACCGTTACGGGACAATCTAAATCCACGTTCACGCATCAGCGCATCAAAGTTCCCCCAGGGGCAAGCTTCATCAAACAGCACATTAATACTGAGCTGAATATCACTCTCAGCCGCCATAGCATCAAGCTCTTTAGCGCTATCAAGCATCGTATTCACGCTTGGCATATCAATTTGGGAGCCCAGAGTTTCAGCAAGGGCTTGTGCCCGAGAGCAAAAATCAGAGAGCTCTAAAACACCAATCGGGCCACGTCGACTTGCTAACTGAATAGCAAGTTGAAGTTCTGTATAGGAGGCTTCAGGACGTAACGCCTCCCAATCTTCAGCTGCATCGACATCTGCGTTAAGGCCTTCACACATCCAACGCGCTGTTAAGGTCGCAGGTTCATTTGCCCACGTAGCAATCTCTTCAAGAATTTCAGCGCCACTGATGCCATCATCAAATCGTAAAGTGATTACGCAATCAATACGCGGATCAATTACGAAACTTTCAGAAATGGGCTCTGGTGAGAAACTTGGCTCACCAAAAGAAGGTTCAGAGCGCTCTTCACCATCAGCAAAGCCTTGCCCAAAAGAAGGCTCGCGACCAAAACGGTCATCCAGAGCAGCTTCACTTGCTGCTTGCGCTTTATTACGGGCTCGGGCATACCTAATGTTTAAGATGGCCACTGTTATCAAAATCAGCAAACCAATTACAGCCAAAGCGAGTTGCAACTCAGACAAACCTAACATTGTCATGATTTGCTCTAAATCCACTTAGGCTGCCTCCACCATAGATACCGCAGAAGAAATGTCCACCGCAACAATACGAGAAACACCCTGCTCTTGCATGGTGACACCGATAAGTTGATGAGCAATTTCCATAGTGATCTTATTGTGGGAAATAAACAAAAACTGAGTCTTATCTGACATTTTGGCTACTAGCTGTGCATAACGCAAGGTGTTTGCATCATCCAATGGTGCATCAACCTCATCGAGCAAGCAGAATGGCGCAGGATTGAGCAAGAAGAGTGAGAAGACTAAAGCAATAGCTGTCAAAGCCTTTTCGCCACCTGACAAGAGATAAATAGAGCTATTCTTTTTACCAGGAGGCTGAGCCATCACTTGAACACCGGCATCCAAAATCTCTTCGCCAGTCATTACCAATTCCGCATGACCGCCACCAAAAAGTTCTGGGAACAGTTTTCCAAAGTGGGTATTTACCTGATCGAAAGTGCCTTGCAATAAGTCACGTGTTTCTGCATCAATCTTCGCAATAGCATCAGTCAAAGTTTGCATTGCTTCATTCAAGTCGGCTGATTGGGCATCCAAGAACTGTTTACGCTCACGTGAACTAGCCAATTCATCCAAGGCCGCCATATTCACAGGACCTAAAGACTGAATTTCGCTGTTTAGGCGAGTAACCTCACTTTGTAAGGCGCCTACTTTCAAATCCGGGCTAAAGCTTGCCTCGAGGGCACTTAAGTCAGCCTCGGCGTCAGAGAGCAAAGTAGCAAACTGCTCAAAGTTCAAACGAGCAGCCTGTTCACGCAATTGCAAGTCAACAACCTTATCGCGCATAGGCTGAAGACTGCGCTCAATCTGCAAACGCGCTTCATCCGCTTCACGCAACTGATGCAATAAAGCATCTTGCTCTGTACGCGCATTTGCCAGCGCTGCTTCACGTGCACTACGGGCAAGTAATAAACCTTGTAACTTATCTTGCGCCTCTTCATCACTGAGCGTCTCGAGCTCTTGCTCAGAGGTAGCC
>JBJOJF010000180.1:0-5309 GCA_046046735.1 Pseudomonadota bacterium | reverse complement strand
AGTGGGTGAGCCATGCGCAGAATTGTTTCCAAAACTCGCAAGAGCGTGCGGCGAGTGGCGCGTTGCTGTGCTGGAGTGCCAGTTTGTAATTGCACCTTTGCCAATTCCAGATACCAATCGCAATACTCATCCCAAACAAACTGATAAATGCTTGTGGCGATATTGTCAAAGCGATAGTTATCAAATCCTTTGGCAACATCCGCTTCTGTTCTTTGTAAGAGAGACACAATCCAGCGATCGGCAGGGGAGAAGTCTAGTTGTCCCTCTGGACCACATTGATTGTCGCAAGGAGCAAAACCATTCTCCTGTTCATCGCCAGGGCAATTCATCAGAACAAAGCGAGTGGCATTCCAAAGTTTGTTGCAGAAGTTTCGGTACCCCTCGCAGCGCTTCTGATCAAAGTTAATATTGCGACCAAGTGAGGCAAGCGATGCAAAGGTAAAGCGCAAGGCATCGGTACCAAATGCTGGAATGCCGTCCGGAAATTCTTTCTTGGTTTTTTTGCTAATGCTTTCAGCCTGCTTAGGATTCATCAAGCCGGTTGTGCGTTTTGCGACTAGCTCTTCAATCTGAATGCCATCTATCAAGTCGATTGGATCCAAGGTATTACCTTTGGACTTACTCATTTTTTGGCCTTCAGCATCACGTACCAAGCCATGAACATACACGGTATTAAATGGTACTTTGCCAGTGAAGTGGCAGGTCATCATCACCATTCGGGCAACCCAGAAGAAGATGATGTCAAAACCAGTGACCAATACTGATGATGGTAAAAAGTGTTTGAGTGCAGGCGTCTCTTCAGGCCAGCCTAAAGAGCTAAATGGTACGAGCGCGGAGCTAAACCAAGTATCGAGAACGTCGGGATCGCGATTGAGTTTGCCGCTGTAGCCTGCCGCCGCTGCTTTGGTTTTAGCTTCATCCTCAGAGCGCGCTACAAAAATCTGACCATCATCGCCATACCATGCAGGAATTTGATGGCCCCACCATAGTTGACGAGAGATACACCAGTCCTGAATATTCTCTAGCCACTGGGTATAGGTGTTAATCCAATTTTCAGGAACAAGCTTAATGTCACCTTTGGTAACGGCATCCAAGGCTGCGCCAGCAATAGATGAGCCTGGTTGATATTGATTGTCTGGGCTTGGTTTGGACATTGCCACAAACCACTGATCGGTGAGCATAGGCTCAATGATGGTTTGAGTGCGATCACCGCGAGGCACCATCAATTTATGTGGCTGTACTTTTTCCAAAAGTCCTGCAGCATCGAGATCAGCAACAATTTGCTTACGTGCTGCAAAGCGCTCCAAACCTTGATAGGCAACTGGAGCATTCTCATTAATCTTGGCATCTAGCGTAAGCACGTTGATGAGTGGCAGTTGATGGCGTTGTCCAACAGCGTAGTCATTAAAGTCATGGGCTGGAGTTACTTTCACAACACCGGTACCAAACGCTAAATCAACATAGTCATCAGCAATGATCGGAATCTCGCGATTGCAAAGCGGTAGGTGAACCGATTTGCCAATCAGATGCTTGTAGCGTTCGTCTTCTGGGTTCACCATAACGGCAACGTCACCCAGTAGCGTTTCTGGACGGGTAGTGGCGACCGTTAGATGTCCAGACCCATCGGCTAATGGATAGTTGATATGCCACATGTAGCCATCTTCTTCTTCGCTGACGACCTCCAAATCAGATACGGCGGTGCCAAGCACAGGATCCCAATTCACTAAACGCTTGCCGCGATAGATTAATCCTTGCTCATGTAGTCGTACAAATACTTCAACCACGGCTTTGGACATTTTGCTGTCCATCGTGAAATATTCTTTACCCCAATCAATTGAAGCGCCTAGGCGACGAATCTGACGGGTGATAGTGTTGCCAGATGTTTCTTTCCACTCCCACACTTTTTCTAGGAATTTTTCGCGGCCTAAATCGTGACGCGAAATTTTTTGCGCATCGAGTTGACGCTCAACAACAATTTGTGTCGCAATACCTGCATGGTCTGTGCCAGGCACCCACAAAGTATTTTTCCCAGACATGCGAGCGTGACGCACCAAGCCATCCATGATGGTTTGGTTAAATGCGTGACCCATATGTAGGGTGCCCGTCACATTTGGAGGGGGTAGTTGTATGGAAAAATCTCCCTTGCCTTCATCCATGCTGGCATCAGCAATGCCTCGGCGTTCCCACTCTGGTCCCCAGTAGGCTTCTATCGGGGCGGGTTCATAGGATTTGGCTAGTTCGTCTAAGGAGCTGGCCGCTGGTGAATTAGGGGTATTTGAGGCATTTGGCATAAGAGGCAAATTATAATTGGGGTAATGTACTCAGACCTCCTCGCAAACCTTAATCCTGAACAACGCGAGGCTGTGACCCTCCCGCCAGTTAATGAGAATGGCCAAGCTCAGTCAGCCCTGATTTTGGCTGGCGCCGGCAGTGGCAAGACCCGCGTCCTCACTACCCGTATAGCCTGGTTGATCCAAACGGGCCAGGTTTCCCCGATTGGCGTCTTGGCAGTGACCTTCACCAATAAGGCCGCCAAGGAGATGATGGTGCGTTTGGGCGCCATGTTGCCCATTAACACTCGTGGCATGTGGATTGGTACCTTCCATGGCCTTTGTAACCGTTTATTACGTGCCCACCATAAAGAAGCGTGCTTACCTTCGACTTTTCAGATTTTGGATACCCAGGATCAACTGTCTGCCATTAAGCGTCTTTTAAAAGGCTTAAAGGTTGATGATGAGAAATATCCTCCTAAGCAATTGCAGTATTTCATTGCCCATGCCAAAGAACGCGGCCAAAGAGCGCGTGAATTATCGGTAGGTGATGACTTCCAGGCCAAGATGGCTCAGTTGTATGAAGCCTACGATGAGCAATGTCAGCGTGAGGGCGTAGTCGATTTTGCTGAGCTGTTATTGCGCAGCTATGAATTGCTCAAACATAACGAAGCAATTCGCACTCATTATCAAGAGCGTTTTCGACATATCTTGATTGATGAGTTTCAAGATACAAATGCCTTGCAATACGCTTGGCTCAAATTACTTTCTGGCCATGATGCCAGTCGCGTGAATGTCAGCGGTATGGGCAGCAGCGCAGTCTTTGCAGTAGGCGACGATGATCAAAGCATCTACGCTTTCCGTGGTGCCGATGTTGAGAACATGCGTCTCTATGAAAAGCAATATCACCCCATGATGGTGAAGTTGGAGCAGAACTATCGCTCACATGGCCATATTTTGGATACGGCAAATTATCTGATTTCTAACAACTCAGATCGACTGGGTAAAAACTTACGAACTGATGCGGGCCATGGCGAGCCTGTTCGCATCTACGATGCACCAAGTGATCATGCTGAAGCTGCATGGTTGGTTGATGAGATTAAGGCGCTGGTTAATAGCGGTATCAAGCGTACTGAAATTGCTTTGCTCTATCGCAGCAATGCTCAATCACGCATCATTGAGCACGCATTGTTTTCAGCGGGTATTCCATATCGTGTTTACGGCGGTCTGCGCTTCTTTGAGCGTGCCGAGATTAAGCATGCACTGGCGTATTTACGTCTTCTAGAAAATCCCAATGACGACACTTCTTTCTCACGGGTAGTTAACTTCCCTACGCGCGGCATTGGCGCAAGATCTATTGAGGCAGTACAAGATGCTGCTCGTGCGCAAAATAGTTCTTTATATCTGGCAGCATCCACCTTGGACGGTAAAGCAGGCGCTTCGCTAGGCGGCTTTGTGCGCTTGGTGGATCACATGCGTGAAGCTACTCGTCATAACACCTTGCCAGAGACTGTAGAGTTTGTTATTCAGCATAGTGGTTTGATTCAGCATTACCTGTCTGAACGCGAAGGGCAAGATCGCGTCGAGAACTTACAAGAATTGATTAATGCGGCTACTGCCTTCATTGCTGAAGAGGGTTATGGGCAAGATGCTATGGCTGCGACACTGCCTGGTGAAAATGCCCCAGGTGTAGTGGAGGTTTCTCCTCTGGCCGCCTTCTTATCGCACGCTTCATTAGAAGCTGGGGATAACCAGGCGCAAGCTGGACAAGATGCTGTCCAGTTGATGACAGTGCATTCTGCTAAAGGCTTGGAATTCACCTCAGTATTTATCACTGGCCTAGAGGAGGGTTTATTTCCTCATGAGAATAGTGTGAATGAGCAGAACGGCTTAGAAGAAGAGCGTCGCTTGATGTATGTTGCTATTACTCGCGCAAAAGAGCGTTTATATCTCTCGCACACTCAGTCCAGAATGTTGCACGGTCAAGTGCGCTACAACATGCCTTCTCGTTTCTTGGAAGAGTTGCCATCGGATTCATTGAAGTGGTTAACGCCTAAAGCTAAGGATGCGCGCTGGGGCGGTGGAGCTGGTGGTAATGCTGGGCGCTCAGGGTCCACTTGGCAAGATGGCTATACCCGTCAGCGTGATTCCGAAACCAATGATTTCTTTGACTCCGGTAGCGATCGCTATCGACCTGCCAAACAAATTGGTCGCGTAGGTTCTGCATCCACCACTGTTACTAGAATGGCATCACCACCACGTGGAAACTACCCGTTCAAGATTGGGCAGAATGTATTTCATACTAAATTTGGTGAGGGTCGAGTCACTGGTTTAGAGGGGCAGGATGCAGATGCACGTGCCCAGGTGAACTTCAAGCGCCATGGTGTGAAATGGCTACAGCTCAGTATTGCTAAGTTAGCAGCAATAGATTAATTCATTTAAGAATGAATTAATCAGGCAATCAGAGTTGCTGATTCTTTTTCAGCGAAGCAGGCTTTCCAAGTGGCAAAGAATGAGCAGTGCATCACGGTGAGGCCTGCCATCGAGATCGGCGCAATGATGAATGAGGCTGCTTGACCTAAACCTAATGCATCAAAGATGGAGCCAATAATCAAGGGGATGGCAATGAGGATTGAGCCCCAAATCGCAAGGTATAAAAAGAAGGCGCCACGGTTAGTCCAGCAGGCAACTGCGCTGGAGAAAAGTGCTTGCGCTACCGGCATCTCTGCCCAGGCAATGAGTACTGGAGAGAACCACATCAACATAGCCACTGGCACATATAGCAAGCCACCAAAAAACAGCACAAGATAAATTTGTTGAATAGCTTCAGGCGTGATGGGTTTATCACTCGTCATGAGCGGGAGAAGTAATTCAAAATCCACTAACAGACTCAGAATAAAACTGAGAGCAAGAATGAGTGCCGCATAGACAAGACCAAGTTGCAAAATTCGCTTGCGGATGAGGGGGCTTGATTGCAAGGCGACGACATACACCGATGGGCGAATCCGCTCTTTCTGAATAGCTTGTCGACAAGCAGTC
>JBJOJF010000179.1:0-3911 GCA_046046735.1 Pseudomonadota bacterium | reverse complement strand
CTGGAAGCCTTATTCAAGCCGGCCTTAGCTAACATTTTTTTAGTCGCTTCGAGAGGTACTTCATCAACCTGAATAAATATCACCTTCGCACTTCTATCCTCGGAGAGAAACGTGCCCCATTGAGGCATTTCTCTTGCGCAAGGTGCACAAGTGACGCCCCAAAAATGAACGGCCACTGCTTGGCCGGCATTTTTCTTTAATAAAGAGCCCCAATCCCCTTTCTGATACGCCTGAATAGTGGATGCATCCGCAAAGGCAGCGTGCATTGTCAGAACAAATAGAGAAAGGGTAAGAAGTATTTTTTTCATCATTTGCCGTTTAGTTTAATGACTTGATAGCCATCGGCTCGGGTTAGCCAAGATAAAAAGACATCGCCCCCATTACTAATTAACAGAGGGTGATCTGAATAAGCACTTGTCTGCGCAATCAAGATTGCCTGCGACCATGTAACACCATCATCCGGTGATTTCTTAAGGTATACAGATGTCTTTACCCCATCAAACCCCTTCCAAACCAACCAAATGGACTTATCCTGAGCGAGGAGATAAGGGCGCGAAACATTCTCATGCTCGCCTCCAATTCTGATTGGATTCGAGTAGCTTTCGCCCTGATTGCTAGAGTTGGCATAGAACACTCCAGATCGAGCAGCTCCCTGAGTAAACCAAGCCACATGCATTTTTCCAGTACTAGAAACTGCAATTGCAGGACCATGGTGAGGGCAAGCATCAGTCTTCCATTCATCTTCAGAGACTCTGCGAATTTTTCCTGATGAGGATTCATTAATTAACTGCGTTGCGTGATCACGTATACCACCAGGGAAAATAGCTCGATAAACAATGGCTACCCCACCCTTTGGATCAATAGTAGAACCTATACGACAGCATTCACAACTCTGTTCATTAGCTATTTTCTCAGGCTGAAATGTTTTCCCAGCATCATTTGAAAATGAGTAAGCGATGGATCCACCAAGACGCGGATTACCCGACTTCTTCGCATCAGCAACTAAACGCTTATCAATCCAAGCCAAGAATATGGAGTCATCTTTACCAATCACCATTGAAGGAAAGCGCTCACTAGAACCATTTTTTATCAGCGGCATGGGTGTCGTAAAACTGAGACCTCCGTCGGATGATCGAGCCATATTAATCTGTGCGTTCCAATTACCATCTTTGAAAAATGCATAAGCCAGAAATATATTTCCTTTTGAGTCAGAAACGATTTGTGGGCGAGCATCGCTTCCAGCATCTAGAGATTTTCCATGCTCCGCAATAACTATAGGAGATGTAAACGTCTTTCCCAAATCATCAGATTTAGCAACTGAAACAAATCCACCACCAGTCCAGGTTAGAAGCAACTTACCATCCTTACCCAAAAATGGCGTTGCAGAATTCGCACAATCTAAACCCGACCCCTTGCATGATGAAGAAGGCTTGGCAGGCGCACTCGCTCCGGAATGGGATGAGTGGTCCATTTGAGCAACGGCTAGATCAATCCCACCCCATACCAAGAGACTCAGAATTAAAACCTTGGCCACGTCATGTGGCTTGAAATGAAGCGAGTTTTTTATTACTTTCAAAACGTTATCCGACCACCAACGGTGATTGTTTGAGGCTGACCAGCAGTGTATTGTGAGCCAGAACCAAATGTAATGTAATTACGATTTAATAAGTTCACAGCACTCAAATAAACAGTTGCATTTGGCGTTACCTCATAGTTAGCCCTTGCACCAACTACAGCATAAGCCGGTATTGGTGAGGTGTGCGCAGTGTCATACCAAGAATTTCCAATATAGCGAACCGAGGCTGTCAAACTAGCCTTTGGTATTGGGAAGTATGTAAGGCTTGCACTACCCATATTTCTAGGTGTTCCGGCTATCTGAACCCCCGTTGGGTTCAATGCCTGGCTAATTGCTCCATACGTTGAAGTTAATACAGCCTTAGTGAGCGTATACCCCAAATCTGTTGCCCATTTAGAGCTAATGTCATAGTGGGCTTGAAGCTCTAATCCAGTACTTCTTAGCGACTGATCGTTGCTGTAAGATTTTGCTCCAGCCGAACATACTGGCGCACAAGTGCTCGCAATTTGGGCGGCAGTCATGGTGTATGTGGCGATAGCATTGGTGACATTCGCATTAAAACCTGTTACTTGAATAAATCCGGATTTCCAGCGATAGTCAGAACCAATCTCATACCCAGTCATATTCTCTGGAGTTAACAATGGATTATTACTTACATAGCTTGAACCGGACCCATAACTACGTATCGAATTATTCAGCCCAGGTGCATGGAAAGCTTGATAAGCAGCAGCCCTAAAATCCAACTCCCTAGATGCTCGATATAAGAGGCCTAAATTTGGACTTAATTTTGTTTTAGATTGATTGGGAACAACCGTACTTACTTGAGCCCCTCCAACAGCTTGGGTATAGTTCACTGGAATCTGACTAGTCCAATTATCAACTCTAGCGGATAGCGTAGCTTGAAGGGGAATGGCCGTTAGGTTTGATTTAGCTTGGCCCAAAATTCCTAAGAAGTTTTGTGTGCCCTCTGACACAACCTGAGAGCTTAAAGCACCCAATTTACTAGTTTGATAATTTGCAGCACCAGGAGAGGCATAGTTATTTTGATAATTCGATGCTGAGAGCTGCTTTGCATCAGCACTTAGGATCACCTGATCAATCAGAGAGTTTTGAAAATTATTAGTATATTGAGCGGAGCCGCCAACTTGATAGTAAGGATTATGGAAAGTGGCATTGATGTATGGATTACTTGAGCTCACATTTTGTTGTTGCAAAGTTGTGTTTTCATAAAATGCATTAACTTGAACCTGTTCACTAGAATTCAACCTTGTTGTGGTTCCACCGGAAATTGTTGTCTCGTTGGTAGATTTTCTAGCGAAGTTATAACCACCTGTAGGCAGGTTTGACATTGAATGAAGTCCGAAATTGAAAAAACCATCGGTATCTTGACTAACCTTTAGAGAGCCCTGCAAACGATAGTTGGCACTCTCCGCACTTTCATTTCCCATTCCAGTCTTTAGGGCAGATTGCGACGAAGGGGATATTGTTGCGATATTTTGGTAACCCTCAGTGCTAAAGTAATCGGCTGAAGCCCTAAGCTTGAAGGAATCGCTTATTGCAAATTCCTTTGATACTGCCGCCGTACCAGTTGCATAGGATCCAATACTCCCAGATACCTCGCCCTTGTTATCACTGATTGGCTTAGTTGTAATATTAATCACGCCGCCCATACCCATATTTCCATAAAGACTAGAGACGCCACCACGAATAAACTCAACATCTTGGATTGCTGACATTGGCACAAGATTCCATTGCACAGTCCCATACATCGCATCATTGGCAGGCACGCCATCAATCAGAACTAATGTTCTAGCATTTCCTAGGCCACGAACATTAATGCTTTGCCCAGTTGGATCTTTTTCATAATAAGGTTGATCATTTAAAAATACGCTTGATTGGTTCTTGAGGACTTGATCAATCGTTTGCTCGGGCGCAATCTCCAACTCCTCTTTCGTCAAAATTGTGGTGTTCTGAGTCATATCCCTGAGGGTAGTACCTGATTTTGTGGCCGTCACTACCATATCAGCTAATTTCTGATCATAGTCAGGAGGGGGTGCAATTTGAGCCTGAGCACCACTTGATATCAACATTGATCCAAATAGCATACCCATGTATGCACTAATCTTCTTTTGCTTAAACAACATTTGCTTCTCCACACAACATCACGGCAACATGATTGCCAACTACATAGCTAGGCTATGCCCTAAAAAGATCTAGGCTTGTGTAGGAGGTGCTGCTGAGGGAGGTGTTACCCAAACAGCGAGAGGTTTGGGTGATTGATAGAAAAGCTGTGGCAGCAAAGCAAGTGTTTGCGGCGCCTGGAATGTGAGATTGG
>JBJOJF010000178.1:0-3672 GCA_046046735.1 Pseudomonadota bacterium | reverse complement strand
ATCCATTTGTAACGCCAACGCACATTGCGCCAGTATGGTATTTCACACCGTTCTACTCAATGTTGCGTGCAACTACTTCTAACTTCCTCTTGCCATTGTGGATCTTCTTGGCAGTGATTTTAGGAATGTTTGCGCTGAAGTCTAAGGATATGAAAGTCAAAGGCGCATGTGCAGCGATTGCCTTGGTTTTGGCTGCTGGCTTCTATGCGTTTGATGCGAAGTTCTGGGGTGTTGTGATCATGGGTGGCTCAGTAGTCATCATGTTCTTCTTGCCTTGGCTTGATCATTCTCCAGTGAAATCGATTCGTTACCGTCCTCAATTCCACAAATATATCTATGGTGTATTTATCGTGAGCTTTGTGGTCTTGGGCTACTTAGGTATCGAGCCACCATCACCAGTATTTGAAAAGATTTCTCAGATTTGTACGATTTATTATCTGGGCTTCTTCTTGGCAATGCCGTTCTGGAGCAAGCTTGGCACATTCAAGCCGGTTCCAACACGCGTTACTTTTGAATCCCATTAATTCAGACACCAGAGAAATTAGGAACTAGTATGAAACGAATTCTGCAAACTTTGAAGGGCGTCTGTCAGGCAACAGTTTTGGTCGCCGCCCTTGGTTTAGGTACAAGCGTATTTGCAAATGAAGGTGGTTTTCCGCTTGATAAAGCACCCGACCGCGTAAGCAATAACGCATCATTGCAAAATGGCGCTAAGATTTTTGTGAACTATTGCTTGAACTGCCACTCAGCAACCAGCATGCGCTACAACCGCTTGCGCGATATTGGTTTGACTGATCAGCAAATTAAAGACAATTTGATTCTTACGGATGCTAAAGTCGGCGATTTAATGACAATATCAATGACGCCTAAAGAAGGTAAGGCGTTCTTTGGTAAGACTCCACCAGATTTGTCTGTTGAGGCTCGTGCACGCGGTACCGATTGGCTCTACACCTATTTCCGCACATTCTACAAAGATGACACCACTCAAACGGGGTGGAATAACTTGGTATATCCGAACGTAGGTATGCCGCATGTTCTTTGGGAATTGCAGGGTGAACGTGCTGCTAAGTTTGAGGAGCGTAAAGATCCTCATGACGAAAGCAGAGTTGAAAAAGTATTTGTAGGCTTTGAGCAGTTAACACCTGGAACAATGAAGTTGCAAGAGTATGACGACAATATTGCTGACTTGGTTTCATTCATGTCTTGGATGGCTGAGCCTGTTCAACTTGAGCGCAAGCGCTTGGGTGTTGTTGTGTTGCTATTCTTGGCAATCTTCACCTTGCTGGCTTGGCGCTTGAACAAAGCATATTGGAAAGACATTCACTAATTGGGTTTCAGTTTGACCCAATTAGTTTGATGAGATTAAAGCCGCAGTTAGTTGTGCGTTTGTAGTAATGAAGTAGATATTTAAGGAAATAAATTTATGATGGTGTTGTACTCGGGCACAAACTGCCCATTCTCGCAACGCTGCCGTTTGGTGCTTTTCGAAAAAGGCATGGATTTTGAGATCCGCGATGTTGACTTGTTTAACAAGCCAGAAGACATTTCGGTGATGAACCCTTATGGCCAAGTTCCAATCTTGGTTGAGCGTGACTTAATTTTGTATGAGTCAAATATCATCAATGAATATATTGATGAGCGTTTTCCTCATCCACAGTTGATGCCGCCTGATCCAGTTGCACGTGCACGCGCACGTCTCTTCCTCTTTAATTTTGAGAAAGAGTTATTTGTACACGTCGCAGCATTGGAAAATGAAAAAGGTAAGGCAGCTGAGAAGGTTCATGAAAAAGCACGTTTAGCCATTCGTGACCGCCTTACTCAATTAGCCCCAATTTTTGTTAAGAATAAGTACATGCTTGGCGAAGAGTTCTCCATGCTTGATGTTGCTATCGCTCCTTTATTGTGGCGCTTAGAGCATTATGGTATTGATCTCTCACGTAATGCTGCTGCTTTGCTCAAGTATGCAGAGCGCATCTTTAGCAGACCAGCTTACATTGAGGCTTTAACTCCTTCTGAAAAGGTAATGCGCCGCTAAGCGGTTCATTATTCAGGCGGCTTTCGGCATGTCTGACATTCCAAGCAATAAACCCTATCTAATCCGTGCACTACACCAGTGGTGCACGGATTTTGGTTTTACCCCGTTTATTGCTGTTTTTGTGGATGAAAACGTTGAAGTGCCAATGGAGTTCGTCAAGAATGACGAAATCGTCCTCAATCTATCGCTTGAGGCCTGCCATCAGCTCAATTTAGACAATGACTGGATTAGCTTTCAGGCTAGATTTGGTGGGGTGCCAAGAAAAATCATGGTCCCTGTAACGCATGTACTCGCAATCTATGCCCGGGAAAATGGTCAGGGCATGTCCTTCCCGTTTGATGCTGGTAAGTTGCCTACACCCCAATCTAAAGCCAATGATCTTGAGTCGGCTGAAAAGCCAAAGTCAGCCAGACCATCCTTGACGATTGTGAAATAGGTTAAAATATTATCCGTTGCCCCTTTAGCTCATCTGGTAGAGCAACTGATTTGTAATCAGTAGGTGGTCTGTTCGAGTCGGACAAGGGGCACCAAAAATTCTAAATCCTAAATTTGTAATGAATTTAGGATTTTTCTTTTTGGTCTTAGGCATTCATTGCTGACCACGCAAATTACTTCAGAAGATTAGATTGTTTGGTCTCTGGTAGATACAGCATCGCCACAACTGCACCGCTGGCTAAGAAAATAGTTGGATACCAAAGTCCGGCAAGATTGCTGGCCCATTGCTGATTGAGCCAAGTAACAATCAAAGGTAGCAGTCCGCCTATCCATCCAGCTGCCAGATTGTGTGGCAATGTAGCAGCGCTATTTCTTGTCTTTGCGGGGAAGAGTTCAGCGAGTAATGCAGTTTGTGGGCCCACAACAAGCGCTAGGATTGTTGATAGGCCGACTAAGATTGCTGCAATGCTAATCACGGAGTTGCTCTGGCTTAAGTTCTGCCCAATTTTTTCAATCAGATGAAATGCTGGCAGTATGAAAATCGCTCCTAATATGAGCCCACTAACAACCACTGGTTTTCTGCCAATTTTGTCAGACAGCCAACCTGCAAAAATAGTCAGTGGAAGCAGGGCAATCGTGGCATACAGGCTAAGCTGATCTACCAGTTGTGGCGCCAATTTAACCGAGGTCTTTAGAAATACGGAGGTATATACCTGCACACAGAAAAAAAGTACTGCGCCACCTGCAGAGATGCAAAAGAAAAGTAAAAACATTCTTTTGCGAGTTTCTGGATCTCTGAGATTATCTCGAAGTGGATTCTGAGATTGACTCTCAGTTTTATTGAGCTCTAGATAGACGGGTGTTTCCTCCAAGGCCATGCGCGCTTTAAAAGCAATTAATAGCAACACCAGAGAAATCCAGAAGGGAACTCGCCAACCCCATGATAAAAACTCCTCGGAGCTTAAGTAGTGTTGCAGTAGGGCGATCTGAAGTGTGGAAACTAAAATACCCAGTGGCCCCATTAACTGCAGGAAGCTAGTTTTAAAGCCACGATTGGCATCTCCGGCATGCTCAGTGAGATAGACTGCGCTCCCGCCGATTTCGCCACCTGCTGAGAGGCCTTGCAATAGTCTCAGGCCGACTAAAAGAATAGGGGCCCAGATACCGATTTGGGCGTAGGTCGGTAAAAAGCCAACACAGAC
>JBJOJF010000177.1:0-8510 GCA_046046735.1 Pseudomonadota bacterium | reverse complement strand
AAACGACACGATTTTGGATGTCACCACTTACAAAGGAATTAATGTTGTCAAAAGCAATCCCAAAATAGGCTTCATAGTTATCTTTTTCAACAAATCCCAAATGGGGCGTACACAAACAGTTGGATAACTCAAGCAATGGGTCAGAGTTATTCAACACAGGCTCGCTTTCATACACATCTACTGCTGCAAAACCAGGTCGCCCCAACTTCAGCGCGGAATACAGCGCGCCTTTCTCAATCAGCTCGGCTCTACTGGTATTCACCAAAATAGCACTCGACTTCATCATCGCTAAATCAGCAGCAGTCACTATGGCTCGCGTTTCTTCATTTAGCCTTAACTGCAAGGAGACAATATCGCTTCGCGAGAAAAAATCTGCCTTAGATGAGGCAAGCTCAAACCCCATATCTCGCGCCTTGGAAAGACTAGACTCCCTACCCCAAACAATAACGTGCGCTCCAAAAGCCTTGCCCAAATTAGCGACTTGCTGACCTATTCTTCCAAGCCCATAAACACCTAGAGTCCTTCCAAAGAGCTGTTGCCCTACAGACCCTTGCCACTTACCCGACTTCAAACGATTCACTTCTGGCACGATATTTCTGAGGGCGGCCAAAATTAATAGCAAAGCCATTTCAGCGGTAGCCGCACCAGACCCCCTACCATCCACCACTGTAATTCCATGGTCTTTACACGCTATTAGATCCACATGTGAGGCAATTTTTCCAGTTTGTGAAATCAACTTTAACTTGGGAAGACGCTCAATCAGAGCACGATCAATTGTCGTTCTCTCTCGCGTGAGCACAATAGCTTCAGCATCCCTAAAGCGATTGACCTTCGCCTCTAAATCACTGACTGTGTCATTAAATATCGCAACATCATGATCCTGCAGTTTTCCAAAGCAATCCAAGTGCCGAACACAATCTTGATAGTCATCTGAAATTACGACCTTCATATCTCACTACCCCTTAAACTTTCTCAAATAGTGCATCCGTGTTGGCGAGTACAAAACCTGGCCCACTAAGAGAAGCAAGCTCTTGTAATTCTTTATCCAATGCTGTCCGACCCATTTCAGCAGCAATAAAGGTTGGCCCGCCATGCCAACGCGGAAACCCATAACCATTCACTAGCGCAACATCGCAATCACTGGCATCAGTAGCTACATTTTCAGACAGTAAATGGGCAACTTCATTGACCATCGCCAAGAGAACCCTTTTTACGATTTCATCCGCTGTAAAGCTACGTCTTTCTATGCCTTTTTCCTTGCTGGCGGCATCGATGATTTCATGCACTAGTGGGTCAATAGACTTTTCTTTGACCCCTTCGGTATACAAGTAATATCCAGCCCCCGTCTTTCTACCTAAACGGCCGAGCAGGCAAAGAGAATCAGGAATCGTGACATATCGATGCGCAAGATTTCTTGTGGCAGCCTGGCTCTTGCGCATTCCCCAAGCAATATCAAGACCCGATAAATCCGCTACAGCAAAAGGCCCCATAGCAAAACCGTAATCCTCTAGCGCTTTATCAATCTGCTCAGGGTAAGCCCCTTCCTCGAGCATAAACTCGCACTGTCGACGATATGCAGCATAGATGCGATTCCCGATAAAACCGAATGCATTTGCACTAATGATTGGGGTCTTTCCTAAGCGCTTAGCAAAACTCAATCCCGTAGCTATTGCACCAAGTGAACTTGCCTTACATCGCACAATTTCAATTAACTTCATTACCTGCGCAGGACTAAAGAAATGCAAACCAAATACTCTGGATGGATTTTGGGTCCGCGCAGCAATAGCATCAATGTCTAAGTAGGATGTATTGGAAGCCAGTAGTGCATCGCCCTTAGCGTGCTCATCAATCTTCTTAAACACTTGGTGCTTTACCTCAATATCCTCGAACACGGCCTCTATTACTAAATCAGCGTTAGAAATCGCACTCCAAACTGAGGAATGTACAAAGCGACCAAGCACTTCAACCATCTTCTCTTGATTGATCTTTCCACTCAGAAGGCGTGATTCATAGAATTTCTCTACTCGCTGAACGCCATTCGCTAGAGCAGACTCGTTTTGATCCAACAAAATCACTGCATAGCCTGCATTTAGGCAGGCTATAGCAATACCAGAACCCATGGTTCCCGCACCAATCACCGCAATTTGATGAAGCGTCTGTGGCTTTGCTTCATTAACTCCCAAAGCCTTGAATAACTTACGCTCCGCAAAGAACTGGTGCCTTAAAGCCTTTGCCTCGGTCGAAGTTCTTAAAGCCTGAAATACAAGGCGCTCTGATGCAAGGGCATCATCTATGGGCAGGGTGAGCGCATTCACAATCATCTCAACAGCCTTCTGAACCTGCGGACGATTTTTCCCTGCTTTTAGGGCTTTTTGAGATGCCTCAGCAATTGCATCAGAAGAACTGCTTGGCGTAGTCTTATCGCGGATACGATTTTTTGATCCGATCATGGATTTAGCCATAGCGACCGCATGAGTTAACAGATCCGCCTTAACGACTTGGTCAACTATGCCCAGTGAGAGTGCCGCATCAGCCTGGATGCGAGAGCCGGAGCAAATTAACTCAATCGATTTTTCAACACCGATCAATCTAGGGAGGCGTTGCGTGCCACCAGCCCCCGGAATAATTCCGAGAGTAACTTCAGGCAAACCAACAACTGTTCCCTCTAATGCAACACGAGCGTCACATCCCAACGCTAATTCAAATCCACCGCCTAAAGCAGCCCCGTGCAAAGCACACACTACCGGCTTTGCGCATTCCTCAATCGCTGCGATCACCACTGGTAAATGGGGGCTTGCTAATGGCTGAGAGAATTCTTTGATATCAGATCCGGCAATAAAAGTACTTCCACCGCCAATAATGACAGCAGCCTTAAGGTTGGAATCCGATTGCAGATCTTGAATAGCATCCAATAAACCCTGCCTCACCTCTGTTGAACCCGCATTAATTGGCGGGTTATCGACAGTAATAATCATGACACTGCCGTCGTGGTTTATTTTAATTTTGCTCATTTATTTTTTGATTATCTAAACCAGTCAATCAACAATTGATTGATTTC
This sequence comes from Pseudomonadota bacterium, assembly GCA_046046735.1. Classification (GTDB taxonomy): domain Bacteria; phylum Pseudomonadota; class Gammaproteobacteria; order Burkholderiales; family Burkholderiaceae; genus Polynucleobacter. The sequence continues at coordinate 5,452 of JBJOJF010000177.1, read as the reverse complement.
ATTTGCTTGTTCATACTGCACCCAGTGGCCAGCATCTTTAACAATCGCACCCGATCTATTGGACCAACCCTGAACAAGTCTTTCCATTAAGTGCTCTGGAGTGCAGGTCACATCATGCTCACCCCAAACCAATAATGTGGGCCCACTATAGCCCTGTAATTGCTCCGCTAAACCACCGGGCCTCGCTATCGGCCTACTTCTAAAACGTGTTCGAACGCACGCATCCTGATGAATACGAATTGCCAACACATCAATCCTATCAGCAGCGCCAATCATTTGCTGATATAAATTTTCCCTCAATACCGCTTTAAGACCATCCCAGTCTTGGCGTTCGTAAAAATCTTTCCACGCCAATAACTCACCACGAGGACGTCTTTGCCCTGCGTGTCCTGCGCTACCCAAAAGAGCAAGCTTATTGATCCCGCTACGCTGATTGGCAAGGTGGGCAGCTACAAATCCTCCAAATGAAAATCCAGCAATATTTATTTGCCCGCTAGGACCAAACAAGGAAGTTAGCGAAGATAGCAATGGATTGAGCATTCCTGATTGCAACTCATTATCAAAAAAAGAGGAGTCTCCAAAACCAGGCATATCTGGAATAAATAATTGGAAGTGCTCTGCAAGTAACTCAATATTCTTAAGCCAATGCTCCCAACTACCATGCCCTCCATGCAGCAACACTAAGGGCGGTGAATTAAATTTTGGTTCGCCAAACTCATGCCAAGAAATACATCCATCCTGATAAGGAATCTGATGGGTTCTCATAGATAGTGTGGATGCAAACATAAAAATTTACGTTAGAACGGCAATTCCATCAGCAGCTTTAACGCCTTTACCGTCAGCAAACACAAAGATGGGATTAATCTCACATTCAATGAGGCGGTCACCTAAGGATGCTACTAACTCAGAAAATTGAACAATCGCTTTAACGAGCGCATTTACATCGCATTTTGGCCTGCCACGATAGCCATCCAACAAAGGCCAAGTCTTGAGCTGTTGTAGCATTCCCAACGCCTCCTGCTCACTAAAAGCGGCGCCCGGAGAAATTAAGCGCATATAAGTATCTTTAAATAGTTCAGCCGTTACACCACCCATACCCACCAAAATAGCGGTACCCAGAGGATCACGATGCATACCCACCATGAACTCCATCCCACCTGAAGCCATCTCTTGCACAAGAAAATCATCAATAACTGCGCCCGATTTTGACTTTACCTCGGCAGCCATCAAACTCATTCTGGTTGCAAGATCATTGGCGGACACATTCAGGGCTACTCCACCCACCTCGGTTTTATGGGTAATCTCATTCGAGAGTATCTTTAATACCAGTTTGTCACCCAATTCTTGAGCACCACTCAAGTTCGGGTTTGAGGCGCTGACAACACATTCTTTTACGCCAGAAATACCAAATGCTCTAAATAAATTTTTAGCCTGATGCTCATTGAGAGAGCCAGAGAGCGATTGAAGATCTAAATTAGCTGGAGTCTTTGCCGCCGCCCCATTAAATACTTTTGCATTCTTTAATTCGCTAGCATGCAACATACTTGTCAAAGCAACGCTACAGCTTTCTGGTTGTGAAAATGCCGGCACACCCAGTTTAGTCATCAATGCACCCGCAATTGGCGCATGAGGACTAACATAAGCAATCACAGGCTTATCGCTTGTTTGCATACATTCTCTTACGGCACCCGCCATCAGGTCTGGCATGGATAGACTTGAAGACCCCAAGATTAAAATTAAAGCGTCATAAGTTGGGCTATCTAACAATGCGGAAATTGCACCGCGCAATAAATCTGGCTGCAATCCTGCAAGCGTCACATCAATTGGATTTCTATCGAGCACTGCCTGATCGCCTGGCTGCAAGGCACGCAAACGCGCCGCAGTGATTGCATCTGGAACTGGCGTATCAAAGCCACACTCCCCCAAACTATCGGCAACCAAGGTTCCAGCTCCACCAGTTGAGGTGAGGATGGCAACACGCCTTCCCTTTAACACTCTACCTGAGGATAAAGCGGCTGGGATGTCCAAGAAATCGGAAAATTTATTGGCGCGAATAATGCCGACTTGTTTAAATAAGGCGTCATACATTTTGTCAGCACCAGCTAATGCGCCCGTATGCGAAACAGCAGCCTGAATACCTGCCTCTGATTTACCCACCTTATAAACCACAATGGGCTTACCAGCTTCTCTCGCCCTTAATGCAGCTGCACGGAATTTTTCTGGATGACGAATGCTTTCGATATACAAAACGATTACCTTAGTGCTTGGATCACCAATTAAATAATCAATAAAGTCTGCCAAGCCGAGGTCGGCTTCATTACTTGTAGAGACTAATTTAGATAGGCCCAGTCCAGAAGCGGTAGCACGAGAAAGCAAGGACCCCAAGATGCCGCCACTTTGAGAAATCACACTGACCGAGCCTTTTGGAAATTCATCCATCTCCAAAGCGCTACTGGGTGACAATGGAATGTCATCGGTAACATTAACCATTCCAATCGTATTGGGCCCAAGAATACGCATGTTGCCTGCAGCTGCAATCAACTCTTCTTGCCTCTTCAAACCTTCAGGACCATGCTCAGCAAAGCCACTGGTCAATACAATCGCTGCCGGGGTACCTAAGGCAGCAAGTTCTTTTACTGCACTGAGTGCTTTATCGGTGCCAACCATCACAATCGCGACATCTGGAGTCTCAGGCAGCGCATCAATTGTGGGGTAGCACTTTAACCCAGCAATTTCTTCGACCCGTGGATTTACTGGAAATATTTTTCCTTTGAAGTGATGCTTCTGCAAATAAGCAATTGGCCTACCCGCTGTTTTCTTAGGATCTGTTGACGCGCCAATCACTGCAATACTGCGTGGCTCCATTAACTTCTGAATTGCATTACTCATAGATACCTAACTTCTTAAAATTTAATTATTTCTTCTTAGCAGCGGCTGCTTTTTCCAAAAACGCCATCACCGACTCGCGATGCTCGGTACTCGTATAGCAAATGCCCTGCGCCTGACTGCCTTGTGCAAAAACTTGAGGGGCCGTCATTTCAAAAGTTTGATTGAGGATGGTCTTGCCTAGCGCCAAAGCAGTTGAGGAGCCTTTGCTGAGCTCTTGAGCCCACGCCTGAGCATCAGCCACCAATGACTCTGACTTAGTGACTCTGTCAACAATCCCTATCTGAGCTGCCTCATGAAGATCGACTTTTCTGCCAGAGAAGATCAACTCTTTTGCTTTAACCAAGCCCACTCTTCTGGGCAAAAAGTACATGCCGCCGCCATCAGGAATAATGCCTCGATTGATGTATGACCAAGTAAAGTTAGCCTCCTCAGACGCGATAATAAAATCACACGCCAAAGCCGTGTCTGCTCCCAAACCTGAAGCCGGACCATTCACTGCTGCAATGGTTGGTTTTGGCATGGTGTGCAAAAGCGAAACAGCATGGTGTACGCGTTGCTGTCGATGCCAACCATTAAACGCAATCTCTCCAGTTGGCGCCTGCATTCTTTTTTCCATCCCGGAAATATCCCCACCAGCACAAAATCCCTTGCCATTACCAGTCAACACCAAGGCGCGAATAGATTTATCAGCAGTCACCATCTCTAATGCCTCGATAAATTCAGTGCGCATAGCATCACTCATAGCATTTCGTTTTTCAGGGCGATTGAGGCGCAATGTAGCAATGCCCTCATCTATAGTTAATTCAATCAGTTCAAAACCCATTTCAATTCCTTGTTGTAACTTTTAGCGATGTTTAGTCCGGTGCGATATTTGCGCTTTTGATAACAGCGCGCCAACGCAGCTCTTCAGCCTTCACAAATTTTCCAAACTCTTCTGGCGTGCCTGTTCTGATGACCAAACCCTCGCCCTCAACACGGCTCTTGAATGCGGGGGATTGAGCGGCTTTTTTAATTGAAGCATTTAAGCGAGCAATTACGTCAGGGGGTGTACCTGCAGGAGCAAAATATCCGTACCAGCTTCCAGCTGAATAACCCGGAACACCACTTTCCGCAACTGTAGGCAGCTTTGATAACTGTGGTGAAGGCGAGCGAGCTGGAGTAGTTACAGCAAGAGCTCGTAATTTGCCTGCATCTACCAGACTACCCACTGCAGATGCAGTTGCAAACATCACATCTACTTGGCCGCCTATTACATCAGTGAGGGCTGGTCCCGCACCCTTGTAGGGAACATGGGTCAACTTAGTACCAGCAAGTGAATTAAATAATTCGCCAGCTAAATGCGCGGATGTTCCGCCACCTTGTGATGCGTAAGATAATTTTTCAGGGTTCGCTTTTGCAGCAGCTAAAAATTCTGCGAATGTTTTGTATGGGCTATCCGCCGATACCACCACCACATTTGGAGAAACGCCAACCAAAATAACGGGCGCAAAATCTTTGTCTTGCGAGTACGGAAGCTTTGCTTTTAAGCTAGGGTTCACTGCATGAGCTAAGGTTGCAACAACCAAGGTATAGCCATCAGCAGGGCTTTTTGCCAAAGCCTCAGTACCGATAATGGTGCTACCGCCAGGCTTATTTTCAATCACAATTGACTGACGCAAATCATCAGCCATGGCCAATCCCAATGTTCTTGCCACCAAGTCTGTGCCACCACCTGGAGCAAATGGCACGATCACCTTGACAGGACGATCTGGATATTGCGCGCAGACTGCCCCAGCCCCAAAGACTAAGCACGCAAGCGGTAATAAAGCTCGCAACGAACGGTGAGAAAATATCAACGATCTTAAGCTCATACAAATCTCCTAAAAAACATTTTTATTGAAATAATTTGAGAATTAGTATGACCCAACTGAAGAGAAAATTTGTGGTTTAATTCCACTAGATGGAATTGAAAACACCCGCATCCAAGCTCAACCGGTCCCTCATTAGAGGCCTGGAAATACTGCGCTGCTTTAAGCCAGGCGTAGACTTTCTGGGAAATGGAGAGATTGCAGAAAGAACCAAACTGCCGCCCTCAACAGTGAGCCGCCTCACCCAAACCCTGGTCTCATCTGGATTCTTAGAGCATAGCGAGCAACATTCGGCCTATCGCCTTGCGCCCACCATGCTGAGCATGGGGCACGCCTACAAAATGGGCTCTCAAGAGCTGAAATTAGCAGCGCCCCTCATGCGCAAAGCATCTGAAAAATACAAGTTGAATGTTGGACTGGCGATTGCAGATCGCATGGAGATGGTCTATCTCGAGTCCATTCGATACACCAAGAATATTGCCTTGCGCACGGTGGTTGCCGGGCAGCGAGTCCCCATTGAGCGAACCTCGCTAGGAATGGCTTGGATTGCTACTCTAGACTTAGAGAATAGAAGAAAATTTATAGCGGAATTGAAGTCCCAAAATTTAAAAAATTGGAATCAGATTGAAAGTGAAATCTTCACTGCGATCGAGAGTATTAATAAAAATCAATACTGCATTGCCAGTTGGTTACCAGAAATTTGCGCCATCTCTACG
>JBJOJF010000176.1:0-4067 GCA_046046735.1 Pseudomonadota bacterium | reverse complement strand
TCATCAACTCTTCTAAGCTGCGTGTTACAGGCACAAAAGGCTTGAACAAAATTTATTACCGTCACAGCGGATACCCAGGTGGTATTAGCTCGACTAACTTCGACAAGATGCAAGATCGTTTCCCAGGTCGCGCTTTGGAGAAGGCTGTGAAGGGTATGTTGCCAAAAGGCCCACTAGGCTATGCCATGATTAAGAAATTAAAAGTCTACGGCGACGCCAATCATCCGCATGCGGCTCAACAGCCAAAAGCGTTAGAGATTTAAGGAAACCAAATGGCTATTAATTACGGAAATTGGAATTACGGTACTGGTCGCCGCAAGAGTTCTGTTGCGCGCGTATTCATTAAATCTGGCAAAGGCGACATCATTGTTAATGGTAAGCCTATCGATGCTTATTTTGCTCGTGAAACATCACGCATGATCGCTCGTCAGCCTTTGGCTCTCACAGCACACCTAACTACCTTTGATATCAAAGTAAACGTTACTGGTGGCGGTGAAACTGGCCAGGCTGGTGCAGTTCGTCACGGTGTTACTCGTGCATTGATCGACTACGACAACGCTTTGAAGCCAACCCTGTCTAAAGCAGGTTTGGTTACTCGCGATGCTCGTGAAGTTGAGCGTAAAAAAGTTGGTCTGCATGGCGCGCGTCGTCGTAAGCAGTTCAGCAAGCGCTAATTCTTTCAGTCGCTTAAGTTTTATCGAAAGGGTCGCGCAAGCGACCCTTTTTGTTTCTACAATTGGGGTATTCAGAAGTTTTAAGAGAAACTTCTCTTGGTCGGTATTTTGGAGAAAGACATGATTAAGGTAGGCATCGTTGGTGGCACAGGTTATACCGGAGTGGAGTTATTGCGTTTATTGGCGCAGCATCCTGAGGTAAAACTCACGGCAATTACTTCCCGCACAGAAGCTGGTATGCCAGTGGCTGAGATGTTTCCTTCTTTGCGTGGCCGCGTTGATCTTCAATTCACAACACCTGATGAAGCTAAATTAAATGAATGTGATGCCGTGTTCTTTGCTACTCCGCATGGCGTTGCAATGGCACAAGCTAAAGAATTGCTTGCGAATAATGTCAAGGTTTTAGATCTTGCTGCAGACTTCCGTTTGAAGGACCTTAAAGAATTTTCCAGGTGGTACGGTATGGAGCATAGTTGCCCAGAAATTTTGGCTGAGGCAGTTTATGGTTTACCAGAGATTAATCGTGACGCTATTAAAAAAGCGCGCATTGTTGGCTTAGCTGGTTGCTATCCCACTTCAGTTCAGTTGGGCTTGGCACCACTGCTTTCGCCTAAGTCAACTGGTGGCAAGCAATTGATTGATGGTACGCACATTATTTCTGATTCAAAATCAGGAACCTCCGGTGCTGGACGTAAGGCAGAAATTGGTACGCTCCTTTCGGAGGCTGCTGATAATTTCAAGGCGTATAGCGTGAAGGGCCATCGCCATCTTCCAGAGATTGAGCAGGGTTTAAAAGCGATTGCAGGGCATGATCAGATTGGCCTAACCTTTGTACCGCATTTAACTCCAATGATTAGGGGTATCCATTCGACTTTATATGTCCGCTTAACTGAAGCTGGCCAGGATGTGGATTACCAAAAGCTTTATGAGAATTTCTATAAAGACGAGCCTTTTGTTGATGTGATGCCTGCAGGTAGTCATCCTGAAACGCGTTCTGTCAGGGGTAGTAATGGCTTGAGAATAGCGATCCATCGCCCAGGAGGCGGGGATACCTTGGTCATTTTGGTGGTTGAGGATAATTTAGTGAAGGGTGCTTCAGGCCAGGGGGTGCAGTGTATGAATCTGATGTTTGGCCTCCCTGAGACTACGGGCCTGACTCAGATTGCGGTATCCCCTTAACTGGAGGGTATAAAGACCCTTCAGCAATCTGGGCATTTAAAGCCTAAAATAAGATATTGCCTTTTGAATTAGGAGTAAATCATGACCGAACTAGCGACGCAAACTGTACAAGATTTAGCTGAGCCACCAACTCCCTTGGTGTTCACGGATAGTGCTGCTGCAAAAGTGGCTGACCTGATTGCTGAAGAAGGTAATCCAGAGTTGAAGTTACGTGTATTCGTGCAAGGCGGAGGTTGCTCTGGTTTTCAGTATGGCTTCACATTTGATGATGCTGTGAATGAAGATGACACTCTCTTTGAAAAGAACGGCGTGACTTTGTTGGTGGATTCAATGAGCTTCCAATATTTAGTTGGTGCTGAGATTGACTACAAAGAAGATATCAATGGATCACAGTTTGTAATTAAGAATCCAAACGCACAAACGACTTGTGGTTGCGGATCTTCTTTCTCTGCATAAATAGAGTACTAAGCAGGATAGCAAGCGCCTAGAATTCTAGGACCCTTCGCTCCCGTAACGGCTGGCAAATTTGCTGGCCGTTTTTGTTTATGCGCCCACGCTAGCCATGCAAAAGCAAGGCCTTCAACAAGTTGGGGATCAACTCCAAATACATCACAGGTCTGCACATCAAAACCATTTATAAAAATCTCTGTAGCGGTTTTGCCTAGGCACTGCATGAGTGCTGTATTGCGCGCACCACCACCACAAACAATCAGCTTCTGAGTTTGCGGGGCATAACGCTCTAAGGCTTGTAGTGCCGAATACACAGCGAGATGTAACAGAGTGGCCTGCACATCTTCGGGATTGATATTTTCAGTGCCAATATATTTTTGTAACCATGCGAGATGAAAGTCATCTCGACCAGTGCTCTTTGGGGGCGCCTTTTCAAAAAAAGGATCAGCCAACATTCTGTCTAGAAGTGGTTTGTTGATAGTGCCTTGTAATGCCCAGGTACCATCCTTATCAAAGGCATGACCTTGTTGGTCTGCAATCCAGGTATCCATCAACATATTGGCTGGACCGCAATCAAATCCTTTGACATCGCCAGATCGGGGAAGAATGGTGAGGTTGGCAATACCACCAAGATTCAGAACAGCAATATTCTGATCCGAAGTAAATTGTTGCGCATGAAAGGCGGGTACAAGCGGAGCGCCATTGCCGCCCGCTGCGACATCACGACTCCTAAAATCAGCCACCACATCAATTCCGGTTAGCTCAGCAAGTAGCGCGGGATTTAGAGTCTGATGTGTATAGGCAAGAGGGTGTGAGAGCTCTGCCCGATGTCGAATAGTTTGGCCATGGGCGCCAATGGCGCTAATGTCTCCAGGGCTCAATTTAGTCTTTAGGAGAAGTTTTTGGACGACATCGGCGTAAGCGCTAGCCAAGGCATTGGCAGCTTGATTTTCACGGTGAATCTCATTGGTACCAGGTGTTTGGAGGTCTATGAGCGCCTGGCGTAGCTCGGGCTCAAAAGAGGCGCTGAGCGCCTCGATTAGCTTTGTATGCCCCGTTGAATCAATCTTGGCCAGCACGGCATCAATCCCATCTAGGCTAGTGCCAGACATTAGGCCAATATAGAAGGAATCAGGCTTATTCATGCGGTTCTTGGTTTTGTTCTCAGGAATGCGACAATTATGCTTTAGCAAACTAAACCCTAATTTAACCGAATCAGTTTATAGAATCAGCATGACGGCTAAACCAGAACCAAAATACCCACTGACCCCTGAAGTTTTTGCAGCGCTGGAGGTAACTAAGCGCGGCTGTGATGAGCTATTGGTTGAGGCTGATTGGATTGCAAAGCTGGCGAAAAGCCAGGCTACCGGAACACCTTTACGCATCAAACTGGGTTTAGATCCCACGGCTCCGGATATTCATTTGGGGCATACCGTTGTTCTGAATAAATTACGTCAACTCCAGGATTTGGGTCACACCGTGATTTTCTTGATTGGTGACTTCACCAGCATGATTGGTGATCCCTCGGGACGTAATGCAACGCGTCCACCGCTGACTGCCGAAGAAATTGCCGTCAATGCGCAGACTTACTATCGTCAAGCGAGTATGGTGCTTGATCCTGCTAAAACAGAAGTCCGTTACAACAGTGAATGGTGTGATCCTTTGGGTGCACGCGGCATGATTCAGTTGGCGGCAAAATATACTGTGGCACAAATGTTAGAGCGCGATGACTTTACAAAGCGCTACCGTAGTGGCGTACCTATC
>JBJOJF010000175.1:0-4080 GCA_046046735.1 Pseudomonadota bacterium | reverse complement strand
GGTGAAGAGTTGATGGGCGCAATGCATGAGTTCAAGCGGATCTGGGATCCGCAAAACAAGCTCAATCCCGGAAAGGTCGTCCACCCTTATCGCGTAGATGAAAACCTACGCATGGGTCCAGAGTACAAGGTAGTTAATATCAAAACGCGATTAAATTTCTTGAGCCAAGAAGGCAATGGATTTCAGAGGGCAGTTGAGCGCTGTGTTGGTATGGGTAAGTGCCGTAGTGAAAAAATTGGCACCATGTGTCCAAGCTATCGCGCTACTAAAGAAGAGCGCTTTTCTACTCGTGGCCGCTCACGCCTCTTCTGGGAAATGCTCCAAGGCGAAGTGATTAAGGATGGTTGGGAAAGTAAAGAGCTTAAAGAAGCTTTGGATACTTGCCTCTCATGCAAAGGTTGCAAGAGCGATTGTCCGGCGCACGTTGATATGGCTTCATATAAAGCGGAGTTCTTATCCCACTATCACGAAACCAATAGCAGGCCTCGTCAGGCTCTGACAATGGGTCGTATTGGTGATTGGGCGCCATGGGCGAGTAAGTTCTCCTGGCTGATTAATGGAGTTATGCAAACACCTGTGCTTTCTAGTGTTGCCAAATGGGTTGGTGGCGTGGCACAAGAGCGCAGTCTGCCAAAGTTTGCGAACCAGTCCTTCAGAAAGCAATTCAATCCATCAAAGCATACAAATGTCGGCCAGAAGAAAGTCATTCTTTGGGTAGATACTTTCTGCGAGCACTTTCATCCTGAGGTGGCTAATGCAGCAGTTGAAGTCCTGGCGCATGCAGGCTTTGAAGCAACGCTGCCGAAGACGCCCCTATGCTGCGGACGACCTTTGTATGACTTTGGTTATTTGGATCTAGCAAAACAAAAGCTCGAGAAGATTTTGGATGCGATCGGTAGTGAGATCCAATCGAATCCAACTGCACCGATTGCCGTTGTGGGTCTTGAGCCGGGTTGTATGTCAGTGTTCAAGGATGAGCTATTAAAGTTCTTCCCGAATGACCCAAGAGCGAAACTCTTGGCATCGAGCACCTATTTGCTTGGAGATTTTCTGCACGGGCAGGGCTACACACCACCATCCTTAGATTGCAACATCTTGGTTCACTCACATTGTCACCAGAAGTCTTTATTTGGTACCAAGGGCGATGTGGCTTTATTGGCCGCCTTGGGTGCTAAGGCTAATTACATCGATAGCGGTTGCTGCGGTATGGCGGGTTCATTTGGATTTAATCCAGAGCATGTGGAAATATCCAAAGCCGTTGGCGAGTTAGTATTGCTGCCCGCTATTCGAGCTGCCGATCAAGAAACCGTCATTCTGACCAATGGTTTTAGTTGTCGAGAGCAAATTGAGCAAGAAACAGGGCGTAAGGTTAGGCATTTGGCGGAATTGCTACAAATGGCGCATCAAGCCCAAGTCGAAAACGTCTAAGACAGAATAATTGTCTGTAGGAAGAGAAAAGCCCCGAGAGATCGGGGCTTTTAATTAGCGGCTAAATTAGTTTTGTTCGATCTTCGCGCTTTTCACAATAGCGCCGAATTTCTTGCTTTCGCTATTAGAGAAGGCTTGAAATTCAGCCATCGTCATATTGCCAGGTTGAGCACCTTGCTTCTCAAGCGCTTCTTTTACTTCAGGCATCTTGAGGACATCAACAATATCTTTTTGAATCTTTTGACTAATAGCATTCGGGGTGCCACTTGGGACATATACGCCAAACCACTGAGTCAAATCAAAGTTTTGTAGGCCAGGTGTTTTTGCTAGAGGCGGAATATTAGGTGCGGCAGTAGAAGGCGTCTTGGATGACAACCCGAGCGCCTTTAGTGCGCCTGATTGAATATGCGGTAATACAGTTGGTAGACCTGCAAAGCCTACATCCACATGCCCAGCTAATAAATCAGAAACAGATGGTGCTACTCCTTTGTAGGGGACATGAACCATCTTGATATTGGCTTGCTCTTCAAGCATGACGGCTGATAAGTGCTGCGCCGTTCCGGGGCCAGATGAGGCATAAGTGACTGTGTTGGGATTCTTCTTGGCGTAGGCAATTAACTCCGCGGCAGTTGAGTAGGGTTTAGAGGGGTTGGCAACCAGTACAAAAGGGAGCTTGACAAGTAATGTTACTGGCTTCAAGTCAGCATCCGGGTTGTAAGACATCTTTTGCATGAAGTGTTGGTTGATAACGACCTCCGCAGTTGCCGACATTAAAATAGTTAATCCATCAGAGGGAGCTTTGGCAACAAAATTGGCGCCAATAGTTCCACTTCCGCCGGCCTTATTCTCAACCACGACCGGTTGCTTCCAAATATCAGCCAACTTCAAGCTCACGAGACGTGCTACTGGATCTACACCGCCGCCAGGCGCATAAGGAACGATGACTTTGACGGGGCGATCAGGCCATGACTGTGCAGAAACGAGGCCGCAGAACACCAGTAGAAATAATGATGCCAAGCTAGTAAAAGTATTTTTTATGCGCATATTCTTTATCAGATCGAAAGTTAGTAAGTGAGGCTTGAATCTCAGTGTATTAGAAACTGGGACAGGGCGCCTAAATCAGGGTCAATGCCAATCCCGGGCTTATCTGATAGGGTTACCTGACCGTTAGAAATTTGGTTAAGTGGTTGAGTGAGTAAGGATCTCAGGGGGTTGATGTTCGAGTCAATCTCAAGCATTCCGGCTGATGAAGAGGCTGCCAATAGATGGGCGGATGCCATCAGACCAATGCCGCCCCCAAGATAGTGCGGACAATATTCAATGCCATATTGATTGAGTTTTTTGATAATGGGAAGGCAGGCTGAAATTCCTCCCCACTTCGCAATATCTGGCTGAATTACCTTAAATGCCTTGGAGGCAATTGCCTCATCAAACGACTTTTCGTCAGCCATATTTTCCCCGGCTGCAAGCCTGACTCTTGGATTGCTTGATAGCTCTTGCCAATGAGTTATTGGGCTGTCTGCTCTGATGGGCTCTTCAATCCAATTCAGATTAAAGCGTTCTAATTCCTTAATTCTCTCTATGGCTGTAGGTAAATCCCATGCTTGATTTGCATCGACCATCAGAAGATGGTTCGGAATGAGCTTGCGAATATTGCTTAGATTTTCGAAATCTAAAGATTTATTGAAGCCAATCTTGAGCTTAAAGGCTGTGCAACCTTGCATTAATAACTCTTTAATTATTATTTCTGGATGGTCTGGATTAATGCCGCTGGCATAAGTCTTAATATTGGGACTGCTTCCACCCAGATATTTCCAGAGAGGTTGTGCAGATTTTCTTGAAAAAAGATCCCATACGGCTAAATCGATTCCTGCAATAGTTTGGGCGATTGGCCCATACTCTCCCGACTGTATTGCTAGTACTGCTGTTTTCTCACTAATTAATTGGTAGATGTCTTCGGGGGCATTAAAGGTTTGATTGATGAGTAAGGGCTTAAAGTTCTCGTTTAAGAGATTTGCACGATGCTCAGCGCCGCAGTTTGGAAAGTTGCACCATATTTCACCCCACCCAACTATGCTATCGCTGTCTTCTAAGCGAACAAATACAGCTGGCCTATTTGTCATGATTCCAAAAGAAGTTTTGACTGGATTGCTGATGGGTGCGCGTAAGACAAATACCTCGATATTCCGGATGGTGATCTGAGATCCTAGTACTCTATCTTTCATTTGCAAATCCATTCACTAGGGGTAGGGGAGGTTACTTCATACTGGCCCATCATAAAGAAAAAAGCCCATGAATATCAATTCATGGGCTCAGTCTAGTTAGGTAGGCTTTATGAGCGAATCAAATAATCAAAGGCGGAGAGTGATGCTTTAGCACCTTCACCCATAGCAATAATGATTTGCTTATAAGGTACGGTAGTACAGTCACCAGCGGCAAATACACCCGGCATTGAGGTTTCGCCTTTGGCATCAATGATGATTTCACCGCGGGGTGATAAGTCAATTACGCCTTTGAGCCAATCAGTATTAGGTAGCAATCCAATTTGAACAAAGATACCCTCAAGCGCTATGTCATGCATCTGCTGATTCGCACGATCTTCATATCTCAAAGTAGTTACTTTGCCATTAGCACCCAACACTTCTTTGCTTA
>JBJOJF010000174.1:0-4841 GCA_046046735.1 Pseudomonadota bacterium | reverse complement strand
TGCCTTAATACGTAGCGCCTTGCAGATAAGGCAATAGCAACAGCAGCTACCATTGCCGTCAATAAGGCCACTAAAGATAAGAAACGCTCTGCTCTATCCAAGGTTTTACGCATGGTGGGTTGCGCATTCTCCAGAGTCTCAATGCGTAAGCCACGCAATCCCTCAGATGTAATGGATTGATTTGCCCAGGCTTCATACGAAGCAATGGCAGAGTCGCTCCCTGCCAGTAGCATGCGATAAGTCACCCTGCTACCCAGTCCGATGAGACCTGTTGCAGGTAAATCATCAAGTGACATCATCACACGAGGGGCAAAGTTCATAAAACCGGCACCTCTATCTAACTCCCGCTCCAAGATCGCTGAGATCACAAAGCGCTTATCACCCAAAGACATTTGATCCCCAACCTTAGCGTTTAAGCTCGCAAGCATGGCAGGGTCGACCCATACGGTTCCCTCTGCAGGCGTTGCGTCAAGTATTTGAGGGGAAACCTTCAATCGGCCACGAAGTGGGTATTGCTTGCTGACCGCCTTTAAGGAGGCTAACTTGCTTTGCTCACCCACAGTAGCCATGCTCGGAAAAACAATGGTTTGGGCAATTTGAAGATTGCGCTTCTGCGCCTCTTGAATAAACAGGTCTGGTAAGGGCTGATCCGCCACCAAGAGCAAATCAGCTGCAAGTAGCTGACGCGCATCAAACTGAAACGCACGCTGCATTCGGTCAGCCAAAAAGCTGACACTAGATAAGGCGGCAACTGATAGCGTCAGCGCGACCAGGAGCCAAGCTAGCTCACTAGATCGAAAACTTCTTTTAATGTCCTGAAAGAAGCTAGCTAGCACTGCGACTAGATCGCCTGTATCTGCCCGCCATCAACGCGGATTACTGAACCAGTAATGTAGGAGGCGTTTTGACTAGCCAAGAATGCAGCCGTATCACCGTACTCTTTAGTGTCTCCATAACGACCCATCGGAATTTGCTTGATGCTCATCTGCACTACCGAGTCATAACTCACATTTTCACGCTGAGCACGAGCTTCATCCAACTGACGCAATCGATCGGTTGCCACACGGCCCGGCATGATGACGTTCACTGTAATTCCCTCGGCAGCAACTTCAGCCGCTAAAGTTTTAGACCATGCCAACAATGCAGCACGCAATGTATTAGAAATAGCTAGGTTTTTGATTGGTGCAATAGCACCAGAGGTAGTGCTAGTGATAATGCGGCCCCACTTACGTTGACGCATGCCCGGCAACACACGATCAGTAATCGCAATCAGCGATAACACCATATCGTTGAAACTCTTTTGCCATAGGGCTGGATCTTGGCCAGCAGCCAGCGTTGGTGGAGGCCCGCCAGTATTGTTAATCAGGATATCAATCGGGCCAAGCTCTTTCTCAACCCGAGTTACTAGACTGTCGATCACGGAAGAATCAGATAAGTCCCAGCTCAAGGCCAAAGCTGTGCCACCAGCCGCCTCAATCAGCTCAACTGACTTTTTAAGACCCTCGGGACTTCGGCCAGTGACCGCAACCTTCACGCCTTCAGCAGCCAAAGACAGCGCCATCGCCTGGCCTAAACCACGGCTTGATGCAATTACTAAGGCCACCTTACCTTTGATTCCTAAATCCATGTCTTCTCCATCTTTTTTATATTGGGCACTACTTTTTCGTTGGCTGCTGCCCCAAAGGGGTCGGTAGATTACCGGTGTATTGATACAGCACCACTTCGTACTCTTTCAGGATTTGCGCAAGAGCTTCCTGCTGACCCAAAACCAGTGCTTGTGGCGTATTGTCCTTAAGTGCAACACGCTTGGTATAGCGATTCTTACCAATCACAGGATTGTAATTTTTAGGGTCGGTAGCGGTTAAGAAAAACTCTACAGTCACTACAGCCTCAGGGCGAACACGGTAATCCCCATAGAACTCTTCAACTGAAGTCTGCAGTATGTAATACGGGAAGAAACTATTGCCCTGCCCTACAGTCATTGAAAAAACCTGGGCATTGTTGAGCCACTGACGGGTAGCACTACCCACCATCTCATTTGGCAATACTGAATACACGTTATAAAAATCTTTTTCGTAACGCTGATCGCCCAAACGGTAAACCAAAGACTTACCATCAAATGGTGGCGATGTCGATACAGAACCCATCTTGAGCCACAAATTGGTACGAGGCGTGAAAGGAGTGCCAGTTCGTTCCGGAGCAACCATCCAGCTAGATGTCTCTAATGCAGGCTGCTTAGGTAAAGAACAGGCGCTTAATATAGATGCAACAAAGACTAGCGCCGCACACTTCCCAATATTAGAAGGCTTCATAAATTGAATTCTCATTTTTGAGCTCCATTCATCGGAGGTGTAATGCGCGCAGGCGGCTCACCCCAAATCAAGGTGGACGGAGATTGACTAGCAACACGCGTAAATTCATTTAACTGTTCGCTGGCTTGTCGTAAATTTTCCATCGTTGCCGTTGTATCACCCTGCACACTGGTGACGGTCTGTCGTAATGAGACCATCGTTGCAACTAACTCTCGCATCAAGATGTTGAGTTGATCTTTATCAGTTACTTTTGCAATGCGCTCGAGTAACACGTTCAAATCCTTAACTGAGGCAATCAAGCCTGCATTATCTTTACCGTCACCCGCCATCAGCTTATTTAAATTTCCAAGAAGCGCATCAAATTTCTTCTGCGTTCCATCCACATCCATACCATTTAAAGCGCCGATCAACTTCTGAATACCGGAAATAATTTCATCCGCTTGATTAGGCATCGAAGGTACTACAGGATATTCAGGCTCCCAAGAGTAAGACAATGGAGGACTTGTTGATGCTTCACTGTAAAAATCTAGCTCTACATAATTCACACCAGTAATCCCCATCGACTTAATACGAGCTCGTAAATTATCCTTGAGATATTGCCTCAAATTATCAAGCTCAACCCTATCGCCGAAGATTTGCATACGAACAACAACATACTCATGTCGCTTTGCCATAGGTACTTCTGATTCATACAAGTCACCTGACAAACCAATCAGACTCACCTGACCGATTTTGACCCCTCTAAAGCGAACGGAGGCGCCAGTATCAAGACCGGTGACCGATTGCTTCACATAGGTTTCAATCGTAAATGACCGCTTAAAGAATTTTCCTGAACCAAAAATCAAAATAACGGCGATCAGTACACTAATTGCCGCTAGAACAAAGATGCCTAGGCGGAAATAATTAGGATTCGAGTTATTACTCATGCTGCGTCCTTGCTCATAATGCGATTAAAGAATTGATGGACCCTAGGATCCTTGCTGGTATCTCTCAGTGCTTTTGGATCGCCTTCAGCAATAATGCCTTTTGCATCCTTGTCCAACATGATGACCTTATCAGCGATGGAATAAATACTCGCCAACTCGTGAGAAACAATCACAAACGTAAAGCCTAAATTTTTTGACAGATCCAAGATCGTGCTATCGAGATCCGCAGAAGTAATTGGATCAAGACCTGCTGAGGGCTCATCTAAGAATAGAATTTTCGGGTCTAAAGCCATAGCTCTAGCAATTGCAGCACGCTTTTGCATACCACCACTGATTTCACTAGGCATATAGGTTTCATAAGGCAAGAGCCCAACTAAATCTAATTTGCATCGCGCCAATAGATTCATTTGGTCTCTCGTGAGGTGGGTGTACTCTTCCATAAAGAGCGTTACGTTATCAAGCAAATTCATGGAGCCGAACAAGGCCCCTTGCTGATACATTACCCCAAAGCTGGTCATAATTTTTTGACGCTCTGAACCTTGCGCGGTAGTGATGTTTTGACCCTCAATCAATACATCGCCGGCAAGCGGCTGATACAGCCCAAATAAATTCTTGAGAAGACTCGACTTGCCACAACCAGACCCGCCAAGAATGACAAAAATTTCGCCATTCTTCACTGAGAAATTCAGATTCTGTAGTAGCACCTTTGATCCATAACCTACCGTGAGGTTTTGCACATCAATGGCGTTATTTAGTGCATCCATTAGAAACCGGTCCTATAGGAAATGTAAGCAAATACGCCGTCAACCAACACAATCATCACAATACTGCTCACTACTGCGCGGGTGGCAGAGATACCTACGGCCGCAGCGCCGGTCCCAGTTTGCATGCCTCGCAAACAGCCCATAGCTGACACCACTACACCAAATAGAGTTGCTTTCAAGAGGCCAGAAAGAATATCTTCGACATCTACGGCAGAGAGCATGCCGTTGTAAAAATTTATAAATGGAACGCCATAAATTTGCATCGTTAGCATCGATGAGAAGATGCTAACGATATCGGCAAACAAGGTCAATATCGGGGCTACCAATATTCCTGCTAAAACACGAGGTACGACCAAGAAACGAATGGGGCTTAAACCACCCGTGACCAAAGCATCGACTTCACTATTTACCGTCATCGTTCCAATCTCTGCAGCAAAAGCAGCGGAAGAACGACCAGCCAACAAAATGGCAGTGATCAATGGCCCCATCTCACGAACAATGCCAAGCGCAGCTAATGGGCCGACAAAGGTGACCGCGCCAAACTGCTCCATACCAATTGCTGCCTGAAACGACAGAATGACGCCAATCAAAAAGGATACCAATCCCACAATTGGCAAAGCAGAAATACCCGCTTGCACTGCGGCATTAACAAAGTCACCCCAGCGCACTTGATTAATATGGCGCACAGACCAGGCTAAGTCGGCAGAGAGATGTCCGGTAAAGATCACCAAACCACGCACGTCATTTAATAACTCTTCTGCAGCCATGCCCGTAGCAACAACAAAACCGGTTTTGGGTTTTGGAGTGGGTACTGGGAATAATTTATTGATCGGATCAAA
>JBJOJF010000173.1:0-3740 GCA_046046735.1 Pseudomonadota bacterium | reverse complement strand
TTTTGTAAGAGAGTATTTTTCTCAATAGCCCCTTTTGTTTTGGGGTGCCACAAAACAGCGCCAAACTTACGAGGGTCATGCAGACGCAAACTCAACTTGCCAAACTCAAAAGTGACGCGATCATGTGGCTTCAGCGCTTCATTACTTGGCAAAACTCGCAGCGTGCCCGTCATCCCCAGATGGAGGATGAGATATCCCGTATTCATCTCAACTAGCAAATATTTTCCGCGGCGCTCAATACTCACTACTTTCTGACCGGGGAGCAACTTTGGCAGATTACTCGGCACAGGCCAACGCAAGCGGCCATCAATAATTTTGACTGCGCTCAGAGTGCGCCCCTCCAAATGGGGCTGGATACCCAATCGGGTAACTTCGACTTCCGGGAGTTCTGGCATAAATGGATTGTAGATTCGCGGATTAGAATGTGCTTATGACCAAATTTTCATTAAAGCCTTCTTTAAGGGCCTTATTGCTCGCAATTGGACTGGGGTTGAGTCTCTCCTCCATCCATGCCACTGCCAAAACCAGCAGTCTTGATAGCGGTCAAGCTGTATTTGAAGTCTTAGCCTCGGAGATTGCCCTCCAACGTGGAGAGGCTGGCCTGGCCTACAACACCTACCTAGAGTTGGCTCGCCAGCTTGATGACCCTCGTCTAGCTCAACGCGCAATGGAAATTGCCATTACTGCAGGCGCACCGGATTTAGCGCTTCAGGCAGCCCAAACTTGGGATGGGCTGGCGGGGCCCAAACAAACTAAACCTAAAGAAGTCCTCATTACCCTTTTGATCTTGAATCAACGCTGGTCAGATGCCGTTAAACCTGCGATCGCCCTACTGAACCAACAATCACCCGCCCAGCGCGAAGTCACGCTGCAGCAAATTCAAGCACTACTCGCAAAAGCCAATGATGAGTCGGAAGCCCTGCGCTCTTTCTATGCAATCGTTTCTGCTGTTAAACCGCTCCCTAAAGATCCAGGCATTCTCTACACCTATGCCATGTCTGCTGAAAAAGCAGGTCACGTTGATGTGATGGAAAAAACCTTACGCGAAATCTTGCTTAAGAATCCCAATGATGTGAATAGTCTTAATGCATTGGGTTACTCACTTGCTGACCGTAATGAAAAATTGCCTGAGGCTTTTAAACTCATCAGCAAAGCTCACCAACTCTCACCAAGAGATGGTTTCATTTTGGATAGCTTGGGTTGGGTGAACTTTCGCATGGGTAAAAATGCCCTCGCACTAGAACAGTTACAGCAAGCATTTAATCTCAAGCCTGAAGCAGATATTGCCGCCCACATCGGTGAAGTATTGTGGGTTATGAATCGTCCAATTGAAGCAGAAGACATATGGCGCAAGGGCCAACAACTCGATGCCAATAATCCCACTCTCAAAGAAACCTTAAAGCGTTTAAAGCCTGATTGGTCAGTAGCTGAAACTGCTCTCAAAGGCTCATGGGATGGACGTTTCGCCGTCAAAGTCACAGGCCTTACCGAAGGCAGAAATCAAGGTGGATCGGGCGGTTTCACTTTAACAAAAGATGCCTTCACCGACGTATTGGAAATACGTAATCCAGTCGGAGGATCGATTGCCAAAATTACGATTAAGCCTGGAGAAGCCATTCTGGAACGTGATGGTCAATCAACGACTGCCATTGATGCGGATACCTTAATTCAAAATACATTAGGACTTCCTCTGCCGGCTCGTGGTTTATCCTATTGGCTAGGGGGTCAAACACGACCCGGCAGCAATGCGAGCGTTGAACGAAACGACAAAGGACAAGTGAGCAAAATTACTCAGGATGGCTGGACTCTCAACTACAACTGGAGCAATTCTCAGCGTCTAGAAAAACTCACCATGACACGCAACTCCAATATTGGGTCGATTGATATTCGCTTGGTGTTTGATAACCCAAATGAGTAAGTCCGAAATGATGGGCACCACTCTAGAACTTCGCTGTCCTGCAAAACTCAATCTCTTTTTACATATTGTTGGACGTCGAGCAGATGGTTACCACTTGCTGCAATCTGTTTTTCAACTGATTGACTGGTGTGACACTCTGTCGTTAAAAACAATTTCTAGTAATGAGATTCGCCGCATTAATCCCATTCCGGGGGTTGAGCCTGCAAATGACTTAGTGGTGCGAGCTGCGCAACTTTTGAGAGATTTTTGCAAAGTTGATCATGGCGCTGAAATTAGCCTCACAAAAAATATTCCCATGGGAGCCGGTCTAGGCGGCGGCTCTTCTGATGCTGCCTCCACACTGATCGGCCTAAATCAACTCTGGGATCTGGGCCTAGACACCCCCACCCTCAGTCAGCTGGGTTTAGAACTAGGTGCCGATGTGCCATTTTTCATTTCTGGTCACAATGCCTTTGTTGAGGGGGTTGGCGAAAAAATACAAGAAATCACCCTGGAAACCCCAGATTTTCTGGTGATCTTCCCTAATCAAGGGATAGCGACTCAGGACATTTTTCAGGACCCTCAATTGACCCGAGATCACGCTCCGATTACAATAGATCGCTTTCTTGCATCGCCAAGGTCATTTCAGTCGAATGATTGTCAGGCAGTAGCGGTGCGGAATTGTCCTGAAGTGAAGCAAGCATTAGATTGGATATCGACGGAAGTGCCTAATTCGGCGCCCCGCATGTCCGGTTCTGGAAGTAGCGTGTTTACCGCCTTAGAGCCTAAGACGGACACTGCGAAACTAGAAAATCTTCTGCAAAATCTTCCAAAAGGATGGATAGGTCGAATTGTTAGGGGGTTAAATAAAAATCCCGCTTACAATTTGATTTCTTCAGATTAAGCTGTAGGGGAATCGCCAAGCTGGTTAAGGCACTGGATTTTGATTCCAGCATGCGAAGGTTCGAATCCTTCTTCCCCTGCCAACCACTGTAGATAAGACCAAAAGACATCCATTCCAACCTAGCAAATCTCCAAAATCGCCTATGTCCGCCCCAATGAACGCTGATTTTCTGACTCTTTTTACAGGTAATGCAAATCCCGTTTTGGCTCATGCTGTTGCCAAAGAGCTCAACCTTCCAATGGGAAAAGCATTTGTGGGCCGCTTTTCTGATGGCGAAATTCAGGTAGAAATTCAAGAAAACGTCCGCGGCAAAAATGTCGTAGTAATTCAATCAACTTGCGCTCCAACTAACGATAGTTTGATGGAGTTAATGATCATGATTGATGCCCTCAAGCGAGCATCTGCAAGCCGCATAACCGCAGTGATCCCTTACTTCGGTTACGCTAGGCAAGATCGCCGCCCACGCTCAGCGCGAGTTGCTATCTCCGCCAGAATCGTTGCGAACATGCTCCAATCGGTTGCTGGCATTGAGCGCGTTTTGACCATGGATCTCCATGCTGACCAAATTCAGGGATTCTTTGATATCCCGGTGGACAACATCTACGCATCCCCAGTTTTACTGGCCGACCTTCAGGCTCAGAAGACCCAAAAAGACCTCATTATTGTTTCTCCAGATATTGGTGGCGTTGTTCGCGCCCGTGCGATGGCTAAACAACTGGGTACCGATCTGGCGATTATTGATAAACGCCGCCCTAAGGCCAATGTCTCAGAAGTAATGCACTTAATTGGCGAAGTAGAAGGTCGCCATTGCGTCATCATGGACGACATCATCGATACCGGCGGAACGCTCTGTAAGGCCGCTGAGGCCCTCAAAGAGCGCGGCGCCAAGGGTGTGACCGCATACTGTACTCACGCCGTGCTTTCAGGTGGTGCTGTGGC
>JBJOJF010000172.1:0-2572 GCA_046046735.1 Pseudomonadota bacterium | reverse complement strand
GTAATTTTTGAGCATTTTCTAAGCCAGCTGGCAATGCAATTCCGCACACCTTGCCAGTTTCTTTATAATCTTTCCAACCGCTACCAGCCAAATAGCCACGCACCACTGCTTCAACCAAAATAGGTTTCAGGCGTTTAGCAACAACTGCGCGACCCTTAACTTGACTGACTTCATCGGCAGCCACAACAGTAGCTGGATCAATACCTGTTAAGTGATTTGGGATTACAGAAGCTAACTTATCAAACCAAAAATTAGCCATTTGATTGAGAACCACGCCCTTCTCGGGGATAGGCTCACCCATCACCACATCAAACGCGGAGAGGCGATCAGTCGTAATCATTAATAACTTATCATCGTCTAGCGCATATACATCGCGTACCTTGCCTTTAGAAAGCAAAGGCAATGACTTAATAGAGGTTGCGTACAAAGCGGCCATATTTAAATCACTTCACAATTTGAGTTAATTTGCCACTCTTATATAGCTCAGCCATCTTCTCTAAAGAGATCGGCTTAATTTTGGATGCTTGACCAGCAGAACCAAAGGCTTGGAAGCGTGCAATACAGACTTTTTTAGCGGCTTCACGGGCCGGCTTCAAATAATCACGCGGATCAAACTTAGATGGGTTCTCAATAAAGTAGCGGCGGATTGCGCCAGTCATTGCCAAACGAATATCCGTATCAATGTTGATCTTACGAACACCATTCTTAATACCTTCTTGAATCTCTTCAACAGGAACGCCGTAAGTTTCTTTCATATCGCCACCAAACTCACGAATCTCAGCGAGCAACTCTTGTGGAACACTAGAAGAGCCGTGCATCACCAAGTGAGTATTCGGAATACGTGCATGAATTTCTTTAATGCGATCGATTGCCAAAATATCGCCTGTAGGCTTCTTGCTGAACTTGTAAGCGCCATGGCTGGTGCCAATCGCAATTGCCAAAGCATCGCACTGAGTTGCCTTCACAAAATCAGCTGCTTGCTCAACGTCAGTCAGCAACTGTTCACGAGTCATTTTGCCGTCAGCACCATGACCATCTTCTTTGTCGCCCTGCATTGTCTCGAGTGAGCCCAATACACCCAACTCTGCCTCGACAGTAACCCCAATAGAGTGGGAGAACTTCACCACCTCTTTGGAGACATCGACGTTGTATTCATAGCTAGCAACTGTTTTGCCATCAGCCTCTAATGAACCATCCATCATCACGCTCGTAAAGCCGCTCTTAATGGCTGCCATACAAACTGCCGGACTTTGACCATGGTCTTGGTGCATTACTACTGGAATATGTGGATAAGCTTCAACTGCGGCAGAAATCAAGTGACGCAAGAAAGCTTCACCAGCATATTTACGCGCGCCTGCAGATGCTTGCATGATGACTGGAGAATCAGCCTCATTTGCCGCTTCCATAATTGCCGTCACTTGCTCTAAGTTGTTGACGTTAAATGCTGGTAGGCCATAACCATTTTCAGCAGCGTGATCCAAGAGTTGTCTTAAAGATACTAAAGCCATAATGTTCTCTTAATTAATAGTAATTAGGTTTAAAAATAAATCGTTTACTTAAAGATATGAATTACTTCACATGAATAATTTTGAGGGTATTGGTTCCACCAGGCTCGCCCATTGGCTCACCAGAGGTCAGCACAACGGTATCGCCCTTTTTGACCGCGCCCACTTTTTTCAGGCATGCCTCTACTTCTTGTAATGCAGTGTCACGATCCTTGGTGTAATCCAAGCCGATTGGGGTGACATTGCGATAAGTGCTTAATGCACGCTGTGTAGCAATCTTGGAGGTCAACGCAAAAATAGGCACATGAATATTGTGACGACTCATCCAAATCGCTGTTGACCCTGAATCAGTCAAAGCTGCAATGGCGTTCGCGTTTAAATGATGGGCCGTAAACAGAGCTCCAAGAGCGATCGTTTGATCAATACGGGTAAAGGTCTGATCCAAGAAGTCGGTATCGAGCTTTACACGATCTGATTTCTCGGCTTCTACACAAATTTCTGCCATTGCTTTAATGGTCTGCACTGGATACATGCCTGCAGCTGATTCAGCAGATAACATCACGGCATCAGTGCCATCCAACACTGCGTTCGCAACGTCGCTTACTTCTGCGCGCGTTGGAACTGGGGCGTTAATCATGGACTCCATCATCTGCGTAGCGGTAATCGTAAATTTATCTGCCGCACGCGCCCAAGCAATCATGCGTTTTTGCAGAGCAGGAACAGCAGCATTGCCGACCTCAATAGCTAAATCACCGCGCGCAACCATAATTCCGTCGCTTTCAGCAATGATACTTTTGAGTGCTTCTGGTTCAATAGCTTCGGCACGCTCCACCTTGGCAATAGTCCTCACCTTGCCAACGCCATACTTGGCGCTAGCAGCGTCTGCCAGCTTACGGGCATAGGCCATATCAGCACCATCTTTTGGAAAACTAATCGCCAAGAAATCTACGCCCATCGCGATAGCTGCATCTAAGTCAGCGATATCTTTTTCAGTCAGAGCGGGAGCGGTTAAACCACCGCCAGCACGATTGATACCCTTATTATTCGAAAGCGGTCCACCCTGCTCT
>JBJOJF010000171.1:0-5057 GCA_046046735.1 Pseudomonadota bacterium | reverse complement strand
TGCAAAATCAAAGAATAGTGCAAAAATCATTTCCATCAAAACCAAGGAGAATTTGATGACTAATATCCGTAGAGCTCTAATTTTGGGTGGACTTTGCATTGCAGGCTTGTTTTCTGGACTTGCTCAAGCACAAACCTATCCGACTAAAACCATCACTATCGTTGTCCCAACAGCACCTGGAGGCGCTAATGACGCCATGGCGCGAATTATTGCCCAAGGTCTAGGTCAAAAAATGGGTCAGCCAGTTATTGTGGAAAATAAACCCGGCGCAAATGGTGCGATTGCCAGCGAATACGTTGCCCGCGCAGTACCAGATGGTCACACTATTTTGTTTGGCTACATTGCAACTCACGGAATTAACCCAGCTTTACAGCGCCTGAAATATGACCCAATTGCAGACTTCGAGCCAATTGGTATGGTTGCTAACTCCCCAACACTATTAGTAGTCACAAACAGCCTGCCAGTGAACAATGCAAAAGAATTAGTGACTTTGCTTAAAGCAAAACCTGATTCAATTAGCTATGCATCAGCTGGTAAAGGGACCGCACCCCATTTAGCCGCAGAGTTATTTCAAATCAATACCGGTACTGAAATGCTTCATGTGCCTTATAAAGGTTCAGCCCCCGCCATCGTAGATACCATTGGTGGCACAACCCAAGTTATGTTCCCTAGTTTATTTACCGCCTACCCACAAGTTGCTGGCGGAAAATTAAAGGCCTTAGGCATTGCTGGCGAGAAGCGCTCACCGGTACTCCCGAATGTTCCGACTTTGAAAGAACAGGGTATTCCAAATATGAACGTTACTCAATGGTATGCACTATTTGCACCAGCGAAAACGCCTAAACCAATCATTACTCGCCTCAACAAAGAGCTGAACTTAACTCTCAATGACAAGAGCAATGAGAAAAAAATTGAAGATCAAGGAGCTGAGGTTGAAACAGGTACACCTGAGCAATTGAAGAACTTGGTTCAAAAAGAAGTTGTGCGCTGGAAGAAATTAGTCGACAGTGCAAAAATTACAGCGGATTAATAGTGCCTAGTAAGATCCCAGCATCTTCTGTAAAGCCCCTGCAAGTCATTACTTCAGGGGCTTTTGCAGCAGCCCTTAAGGACCTAGTTCCACTTTACGAAGAGCAATACCAGGACAAAGTACAGCTTTCTTTTGGATCCTCCATTGGGTCTGCGCACGACTCTATCCCCACAAGAATTAGTCAAGGTCAAAAATTTGATGTCTTTATTCTGGCTGAGTCTGCTCTAGAAAATTTCAAACAGCAAGGGCAAATTAAAGACAATACGAGAGTAGATTTAGTATCGTCCCAAATTGCTGCTGCCGTTAGGCAGGGAGATCCAATTCCTGATGTGAGCACGCTAGATGCCCTCAAGCAAACCTTACTAACCGTTGGGCGAATCGCTTATTCAGCGAGCGCTAGCGGCACCTATCTCTCAACCGAATTGTTTCCACAGCTTGGCATTGCAGACGAGATGGCCCTCAAAGCTAAGAAGATATTTAGCGAGCGTGTTGGAACTATCCTCATGCGGAATGAAGCAGACTTTGGTTTTCAGCAATACAGCGAATTACTACCAATTGCTGGAATCAACATCATCAGCGATCTTCCTGCGGAAGTAAAAAAACCTTTTTTCTTTTCCGCAGGCATAGGTGCTCATACCGAAATGGAAGATCGTGCTCGCCAATTAATTGAATTTTTAGCCTCCGAAAGCGCGGCGATTCGTATCGAAAAAACGGGGCTCAAACCAGTGATGGCTTTACCCCCTTGGTTAGCCCCAGCTTAGGGTAAATAGCAGCGCGCAATATGGGTCTTAAGTGAAATTTAAGACCCACTTTTTACTTAAAAGCACATCGCATCAAATATGGTTAGTATTTAGTGATTACTGACCATCCCCCCATTGGAAAAAATGAATCCATTCCTAAGACTGTTGCAACAAGGTGCCCTAGTATGTCTTTGCCTTTTTACTCATAAGGCCTTCGCTCAGAGCTACCCTACTCAGCCTATTAAAATTATTGTTGGATTCTCCCCAGGCGGAGTCCCAGATATTGCAGCAAGGGTTATCGGTCAACATATGAGCGAGAACTGGAAACAGCCAGTAGTAGTTGAAAATAAATTGGGGGCTGGCAGCAATATCGCAGCTCAAGTAGTGGCGAACTCACCCTCAGATGGATATACCCTCCTATCCATTTCTTCAGCTTTTGCGATATCGCCAGCTATTTACCCATCCTTAGCATTTGATCCGATTAAGGACTTTTCTGGTGTCACCTTAACTGCTACAGGACCAGCTCTAGTCTTGGTCTCACCGAATCTCAAAGTCAACACAATGAAGGAGCTCATTGAGTATGCAGCCAAGAATCCAGGAAAAGTTACATACAGCTCAGCTGGGGTTGGAAGCGGCTCCCATTTCGCAGCAGAACTCATCCAAAGCAAAGCTAACCTAGACCTGCTGCATATCCCCACCAAGGGAATTCCCGATGCCATCACTGAAGTAATCTCTGGAAGGGTCGACTTCTTCATTAGCCCTTATGCTAGCGCCATTAATTTGGTGCGCTCAGGGAAAGTGCGGGCCATTGCGATCACTAGCACTAAACGTTTTAAGGATTTACCAGCGCTTCCCACAGTATCCGAATCCGGCATTCCCGGATACAAATGGGAGTTTTGGTATGGCTTGATGGCGCCTGCCAAAACCCCAAAACCCATTCTGCAGAAAATTGCTCTAGAGGTAAAGCGCATTCTTGAATTGCCTAGCGTGAAAGAACGCTTTGATGAATTGGGCACTACACCCGTCTCAAGCACCCCCGAACAATTCGATAAATTAATTGCCAGTGAGATTATTGAATTTGCTCGTCTCGCCAAACTCTCGGGCATCAAACCAGAGTAGTCGTGATGGAAACAATCACCACCACTCGTGGGAACCAAATAGCCTATTTGATTAATGGTGAAGGGCCATGGCTCACGCTATCCCACTCCTTGGCCAGTAATATGCATGCATGGAATCCTCAAGTTCCACTGCTCTCAAAGCACTTTAAAGTTTTGCGCTTTGATACACGAGGTCATGGTGCGAGCTCAGCACCGGCAGGCCCATACTCCCTGGATGATCTAGCGGAAGATGTATGTGAGCTATTTCAGTATCTGGGGATTGAACAAACCCACTGGCTGGGCCTATCGATGGGTGGCATGATAGGTCAAACCTTAATTTTGCAGCACCCCAAATTATTTCAATCTTTAGTATTGGCTGATACCACTAGTAAGCGCCCTGAGAATGCTAAGAAAATGTGGGGAGATCGAATTGCCAAGGCACAGCTTGAAGGCATGCAAGCAATGGTCGAAAGCACTTTAGCCCGTTGGTTTTCAGCCGAATTCCGAGATGCTCATCCAGCCATTATTCAGGAGATCGCCGAAGGAATTGCCACAACCTCAATTAATGGATATGCAGGATGTTGCGAAGCAATCTCCAATATCAACACATTTGATCGACTTACAGAAATTACTTGCCCAACATTAATTATGGTGGGGGAGCATGATCATGGCACCCCTCCAGAAATGGCTCAAGCTATGAAAGAAAAAATGCCTCTGGCTGTTTTTCATCAAATACCAAATGCAGGCCATATTTCCAACATTGAACAGCCTGTTTTGTTCAATCAATTCCTAATGGATTTTTATACCCGATCTTGCTTTATAAACTGATCCATTAAACCCAATTAAATAGACGACTCAGGCTGACTTACCCACTAAAGTCATATGCTCTACAAATGGTGGTTTAACAAAGAATGGCCCCACAATAGCGCGCCAATCAGCAAAAGCAGCTGAACCACGGAAATCAATCGTGTGATTCTCCAGGGTATCCCAGTAAATCAATAACAGATATCGGGAAGGGGTTTCAAGGCTATGGTTTACCTTGTAGCCCTTAAAACCTACCGCCTTAGAGATCACTGTCTCTACCCCACGCACAATAGCCTGCTCAAATTCAGCCTGCTTAGATGGGTCAATTTCAATATCACAGTGCTCCAAAATCATACATTTCCCCGTTAAAAAAGTATTTGCTATCGATAGTAGAATATTCAAGCAGTTCTACATTAAAACAAATAATAAACTGGACCCGAGACATGTCTAAATATTCTTTTAAGAAGTTGCCAAAACTTTTATTTCCCCTGCTGACTGTTACAGCTGGTTTGACGCTTGGTTTAAGTGCACACGCACAAACAGCGAGCTCAGCCTACCCGATCAAAACCATCAAACTGATTGCGCCAGTAGCGGCAGGTGGTGGACTTGATAATCTAGCGCGCAAAGTTGCTGAGCGCTTATCTAAAAACTTAGGGCAGTCTATTGTTGTAGAAAATATTGGTGGTGGTGGTGGAACAATTGCTGCGCAAACTATCGCCAAAGCAAATCCTGATGGCTACACCCTCATGATCTCTTATGTTGGAACGCATGGCACAAATCCAGCTGTTCGTAAGTTGCCTTATGACGCCATTAAAGATTTCACAGCAATTGGAATGATTGGCGCAACTCCAAATGTCCTCGTAATCAACCCTGAATTACCAGTCAACTCTTTGAAAGAGTTCGTTGAATACGCCAAAAAGAATCCAGCAAAACTAAGTTATGGATCTGCTGGACCAGGAACACTTACCCACCTTGGAATGGAGCAGTTCAAACTTTCATCCAGCATATTTATGGTTCATGTGCCTTACCGTGGCATTGGGCCTGCCTATACCGACCTGCTGGCCGGACAAACACAAGCCATGTTGCCAACTCTATATGCGGCTATGCCTTATCTAAAATCCAATCGCATTAAAGCCTTGGCGGTAACTGGCCAGAAGCGGAGTCCAGCAGAACCTAGTATTCCTACCTTTAAAGAGTTAGGCTACAACGGCTTTGATGGTCAGCAATGGTACGGAGTATCTGGGCCGGCAAATCTTCCGGAACCCATTGTGAAAAAACTCAATGCCGAATTAAATAAGGTACTAGCCACTCCAGAATTTTCTGAGCAAATGGCAAACGAAGCAATGACTCTCATGCCCATGTCACCAGAGCAATTCACAACTTATA
>JBJOJF010000170.1:0-5602 GCA_046046735.1 Pseudomonadota bacterium | reverse complement strand
TACGCTGCAGGACGACAACCACCTCCATAGCCATTTCCATAGCCACCGCCAACAGAAACCGCCCAGCCAACATTGCCTGCTTGCGCCTGGCTAATAGCCAAAGCCATCAGACTCCCTGCAGCCGTGAGCATCAAAATAGTTCTTTGAATAGCGGTTTTAAAGTGTTTTTGCTTTGTGTTCATAGTGGACCCCATTAATTGGTCGCCTCCTACTACCTATAACGCCTGATTGAATTACAGGGCTGACAAGAATTCAGTATTTATTACAATTTTTAATTGGTATTACAAATGCCCGCTTACTCCAATTTTGCACCAGATCTATATACCACTCTACCCCATTTATTTGTCTCAGATTGAATCAACTTACTGAGCTCTTGGGGGCTGCCTGGAGCAGGCTCAAGACCACTAGCTAGGAGTTTATTTTTCACTGCTGGAGAGTTCAGGGTCTGGCGCGTTAAGGTATTTAAGCGCTTCTGAATTGCAGGCGGTAGATTGGCAGGCGCCATGAGAGAAAACCAAGAAGTTGCCTCAAATCCAGGTAAGCCCTGCTCGGCCAAAGTAGGAATCTCCGGCGCTGCAGGTGAGCGTTTAAGCGTAGTCACGCCCAGAGCCTGTACTTCGCCCGCCTTAATAAGCGGCAGCGATGAAGAAAGGTTATCAAAAAGCATCGAGATGCGGCCACTGATTAAATCAGGCAAAGATTGCGCTCTACCCTTATAGGGGATATGACGAATTTGTACGCCCGTCATTTCTTTAAAAAGCTCACCAGACATATGCAATGAAGTTCCCACCCCCGAGGAGCCAAAGGTGAGTTCATTTGGTTTTGATCTGGCTAGCTCAATTAACTCAGCTAAATTACTCACGCCTAATTTTTTGTTGACTACCAAGACATTGGGGGTGCTTGCCAAAAAACTGATGGGCGTGAAATCATTTATCGGATGAAATGACATCTTTTCATAAAGCGCACCGTTAATCGCATGAATACCAACAGTGCCGATCAGCAAGGTATATCCATCTGGCTCACTCTTAGCAACCAAGTCCGCACCAATGTTGCCGCCATAACCTGGGCGATTTTCTACTAATACTGGAACACCTAAGCTTTGCTGCCAACTCTCCGCCAGAACGCGAGCCAAGATGTCAGGCGCACCCCCGGGGGTAAAAGTCACCACAATTCGAATCGTCTGCTTTGGCCAAGCGAGCTGAGATTGATCTTGGGATTTACTTTGGGCCGCCGCATTGGTGATGACTGAAAAGATCGCCAATATCATCACAAAACATTGAACCACCCTTGACACGATCATCACAGTCAATTATTTGGTTTAGAAACCAAAACGCGCACGCAACCAATGCCAGCCAGCATACTTGACGGGATCATCCGCACATGGGCCGATACCGCACTCAAGTAATGTTGAGACTAGGTTTGCTAAAACTAAGAGAATAAAAACAATAATGAGGGAATTAGCAAAAAATGATCGTGAACGTACATCGCGATTTGGGAGCATCAACAAAATAGCAAAACCGGCGAGTAGTCCAATATAGCCAACAAAGCCCCAGGTATAAAAGTGCAACTCTAAAAATGTTTTTCCAAATCCTTTATCGCCCGGTGCAATATGCAAAAGAACCTGACGCAAAGAAATTGTCATGCCCACTAAACCACCGATAATGCCCCAGCCATAATGTGCTGAATGCGCACCACAACGGATATTGAGTACCAGGGCAAAGCCAATAATCACAAATCCAATCCGCTGCATTTGACATAGCGGGCAAGGCAACTCACCAAAATAGAATTGGTCAAAAAAGGCGTAAGACAGCACACCAATAATTGCCAGTAATGCGAGTTGATTACCAAGAGCTGCTAGAGATGGAAAAGAATGCTTACTCACTCTTCCTCACAGACTGATATTGAGATGATTGGTCGCATGTACCCGGAACCAAAACATGAGAATGCCTAAAGTGATAGCAAGCATCACCATGCCGGCCAAGCGTTTCTCAAACCAAACTAGGACAAGGCCAATAAAGGCTGTCAGGAAAGGTAGAAACATATACATAAATGAATTCTAGCGCAGGTCTATCTCAGAGCCTAAAACAGGGTTTTGAAGGGGCTTTTGTTTAGAATAGATTCATGACTTCTACCCCGCCCTGCCTCACTTTAGAACTAGATGGCGCTATTGCACGCATTACCTTCAATAATCCTACAGCTAGGAATGCCTTAACGTGGCCCATGTATGAAGAGCTCAAAAGAATTTGCGATGCGCTAGCAAGTAATCCCGCTATTAGAGTGGCGATCTTTAGGGGTGCAGGCGATAAAGCGTTTGTATCAGGTAGTGATATTCAACAATTTGTTGATCTGAAAGAGAATGAGGCCTATGAAGTTGCTGTTGATGCCATCTTTCATTCACTACAGCACCTACCCATCCCAACCATTGCACTGATCGAGGGCTTAGCAGTTGGTAGCGGCTTATTGATTGCTACGGCATGTGATTTTAGAATCTCAACGCCTGATGCCAAGTTCGGAATTCCCGTGGCAAGAACTCTAGGTAATTGCTTATCTCCAAGCAATCTCTCTTGGATTTCTGCTCACTTAGGAGTGCCGCTGGTCAAACGCATGCTTCTGACTTCTGAGTTAATTCAAGCACCAGAGTTACTCAGCACAGGCTACCTTTATCAAACTGCCTCTGCAGAAGAAATTGATACAGTGACAGAAGCTTTGGCAAACAAGTTAGCAGCGCTTGCGCCAATTACACAAAAGGCAAGCAAGGTAACGCTGGCACGACTAATAGAAAGTAATTTGCCTGATTGCACTGAGCTCATGAGAGAGACTTATAACAGTGCCGATTTCAAGGAAGGGGTTAATGCCTTCCTCGAAGGCCGGCCACCGAAGTGGCTCGGCAAGTAATCCGACTTGCTAACTCTAGCTCAGGGTTTAGCGTTTAAGAATTCCACGACAGTCTGTACAAAGACATCAGGCACCTCGACGTGCGGAATATGACCTACATTGTCTAGTGGGACTAGCTTGGCATTCGGAATAGCTTGTGCAGCCTTACGGCCAAGCTCAGGGAAATTACCCAAAGTCTTCACTGCCTCTGGTGGTGCAAAGCGACGACCAAATACTGTTTTATCTTTTTGACCGATTACCAGCAATACTGGCATCCGCAGTTGTGGAAGATCCCCAACTACTGGTTTTTCAGCAATCATCTGATATGTCAAGACTGAAGTCTTTGCCCAAGCAGAGTAGTCGGGGCCTTTTTGCACCCTGACATACACCTCAACAAATTTCTCGAAACCAGGCTGCCAAACTGGGAAGTAAGACTGCAGAAAACGACGATAGCTAGTTTCTGTTTGAGCCATTTCCAACTTCAACAAATTGTCATTTGTTTGCGGAGGAATATCCTTGCTGTAGTCTTCAAGACCCAATGGATTCTCCAGAACTAGCTTTTGCACCATCTGAGGATATAAGCGCGCGAAACGTACTCCCACCATGCCGCCCATGGAATTCGCAATAACAGATGTTTTCTTAATACCTAAGGAACTCAACAATGCTTGGGTATTTTTAGCAAGATCATCAAAGTGATAAGCAACATCTGGCTTTGAGGATTTACCAAAACCAATTTGATCTGGCGCGACAACGCGATAACCTGCAGCAGTTAGGCCAGCAATCGTTGGAGCCCAATAGTCACTTGAGAAATTCTTCCCATGAAATAAAACCACTACGCCTTTTTGCTTGCCAACCGCTGGAATGTCCATGTAAACCATGGTTGCAGCTTGGCCTTGAAGCGAGGTTTTAAATTCTTTAGTTGGATAAGGGTATGGCCAGGCAGTTAAACGCAAATCCAGTGGACTTGCGTTGCTGTATAGACTTGGCGGCGTGACAGTCTTAGCCTGCTCAACTGAAGTACAAGCTAGTAAGGTTGCACTTCCTATGCATGCTACCGCCAAAGTTCGTAATGCTCTTAATCCTTGACTCATCCCCTGCTCCTAATTTTTATTATTTTTATACTGCTCATGACAAACTAAAATTGTTTTACACAATCTTGATCTTGAGTGGCGTCAATCCTTCAACCATACCCTCAAGCACATCACCCTTCTTGACTGGACCAACACCTGCCGGTGTGCCGGACATAATCAAATCGCCTGGCTCTAAAGTAAATAAGGTAGAGAGATAAGCAATCGTGTCAGGAACGTTCCAGATCAATTGATTTAAGTCGCCTTCTTGTCGTAACTCACCATTGACCAACAATGCCACCCTGCCTTTGTTGGGATGACCAAATTGAGCGGCTGGAGTAATCGCTGCACAAGGGGCTGATTGGTCAAATGCTTTACCGGTATCCCACGGGCGGCCCATCTTTTTGGCTTCGCCCTGCAAGTCACGACGAGTCATATCCAAACCTACACCGTAACCATAGACATGCTCAAGCGCTTTATCAGCAGGAATATTTGCACCACCCTTACCAATGGCCACCACCATCTCGATCTCATGATGCACATCATTAGAGAGTTTGGGGTATTGCATATCTTTACCATCAGCAACGATCGAGTTGGCTGGTTTCATAAAGAAAAATGGCGGCTCACGATCAGGGTCATGACCCATCTCACGCGCATGATCTGCATAGTTTCGGCCAACGCAATAAATGCGATTCACAGCAAAGCGACGTGTATCGCCAACTACTGGGAGTGACGGAACCACTGGGGGATCGATAACGAATGCAGTGCTCATGAAAGCCTTTCTAATCAGTTTCTGTTTGCTTGATTAATGTAGATATTGAAATGGTGATAACTTGTGATGATTATGACATCACTTTGGTGGGCTTTTTGCCTGACAGATAGTCGTCTGAAGCTTGAGCACCAAAATACTGAGAGCCAAAATAAAAGTTAAGGCATTGGCCAGAATCAGGGGCCACTTTTCAATCACTAGGCCATAGACAAGCCACAAGCCGACACCAGTAGTAAAGAGGCTGTACATGCCCAAAGAAATACCGGATAAGTCCCGGGTCCGCCACGATTGAATGGCTTGAGGCAAAAAAGCAATAGTCGTTAAAAAAGCAGCGCAATACCCAATAATTTCTATATGGTGGGGCTGAAAGGTCATCGCGCTGATTAGGTGACTTACGGCTTTTTATTCAAGCTCGCTTTTCGCACATCTATCTCTTTATTGATTGCGGCAAGCGTTTTTGCATCTGGCGTCTTCCAATTGCCACCAGCTTGATTGGCCATATAGGCAACCGCATCAGAAAAAGCTTCGAGACTCAGATTGGGATTACCGCCTTTAGGAGGCATTGCTCTCACGCCAACATAAGCATGCGCAGTTAAGGTGATTTGTCCCTCAGCTATCAATGGAGCCCACTTAGCCTTATCTCCAAATTTGGGCGCATTGAGCACGCCAGAACTATGACAGGCAGCGCAAACTTGTTTATAGGTGTTCTCACCAGGTTCGGCGGCAAAAACAGCAGAACTAGCAGTTGCTACAAAGATCAAGGGAAGAAGTGTGGATTTCATGAGAGCCATTTGCGAATATGTTGATATTAATAACAACTTATCACATTTCTCAAATTGACCCTAAGATAAGCCGAAGGAGCTGGCAATTCGATAGGTGATAAAGGCTGCTA
>JBJOJF010000169.1:0-4628 GCA_046046735.1 Pseudomonadota bacterium | reverse complement strand
TTCTAATATTTTGGACTGGGACATTAATAAGCATCCCGTATATCTGTGGACTCTGCCGATGTTTCACTGCAACGGCTGGTGTTTTCCATGGACTATTGCCGCGCGTGCAGGGATCAATATCTGCTTACGTCGAGTGGATGCCCAACATATTTTTGCTGCCATCAAAGAATATGCTGTAACGCATTATTGCGCTGCGCCCATTGTGCATAACTTATTGGTCAATGCACCCGACGAATTAAAAGAAGGAGTACCAGCGGGGGTTAAAGGTTTGATTGCCGGAGCAGCCCCTCCCGCATCCATTATTGAAGGCATGGAAAAGTTGGGTTTTGATTTGACTCATGTTTATGGTTTAACTGAGGTCTATGGTCCTGCGGCGGTCTGTGTGAAGCAGGATGAGTGGAATGATGTTGATATTGGAGAGAGGGCGCGTTTGAATGCTCGTCAAGGCGTGCGTTATCACATGCAGCAGGCAATTGCTGTGCTCGATCCTGAGACCTTAGAACCTGTCCCTGCTGATGGCGAGACCATGGGTGAAATCATGTTTAAGGGCAATATCGCCATGAAAGGCTATCTCAAGAATGAGAAGGCTACTCAAGAAGCTTTTGAAGGTGGCTGGTTTCATTCAGGTGATTTGGCCGTGATGAATCCCGATGGTTATGTCAAGATGAAAGACCGCAGCAAGGACATCATTATTTCAGGGGGTGAAAACATATCCTCTGTAGAGGTGGAGGATGTCCTTTATCGCCACCCAGCGGTAATGGCTGCCGCTGTGGTTGCCAAGCCTGATCCTAAGTGGGGCGAAACACCTTGTGCCTTCCTAGAGATCAAGCCGGGGATAGAGGTTACTCCAGCCGATATCATTGCCCATTGCAAGCAGCATCTTGCTGGATTCAAGGTGCCCAGGGCAATTGTGTTCTGTGAGTTGCCGAAGACGTCTACAGGAAAAATTCAGAAATTTGAATTACGTAAGCAGGCTGGCTCTGCCTCAGCAATCGACGTTTAGCCCTAAATGTTACTGGGCGGATAAAATAGAAAAATTACCTAAACACTAGAGAATCAAGAATGAAAATTTTAGTAGCTGCGAAGCGTGTTGTTGATTACAACGTAAAAATTCGAGTGAAGTCTGATGGTTCAGGCGTCGATTTGGCGAATGTCAAAATGAGCATGAACCCTTTCGATGAAATTGCGGTTGAAGAAGCGGTTCGCTTAAAAGAAGCTGGTGTTGCAACTGAGGTCGTAGTTGTTTCTGCTGGCTCAGCCCAGTGTCAAGAAACATTGCGTACTGCATTGGCAATTGGTGCAGACCGCGCCATTTTGGTGGAAACCGATGCCGACTTACAACCTTTGGCGGTCGCTAAAATTCTTAAAGCCCTTTGTGAAAAAGAGCAGGCACAAATCGTCATTCTAGGTAAGCAGGCCATTGATGATGACAGCAATCAAACGGGCCAAATGTTGGCAAGCTTGATGGATATTCCTCAGGCTACTTTTGCATCAAAAGTGCTTGTAGCAGATGGCAAGGCTAGCGTGACACGTGAAGTGGATGGCGGCCTAGAGACTATTGCAATCACCTTGCCAGCGGTCATTACTACTGACTTGCGCTTGAATGAGCCTCGTTATGTCACTTTGCCGAACATCATGAAGGCCAAGAAAAAAACTTTGGAAGTGATCAAGCCTGAAGAGTTGGGAGTAGATATTGCCCCACGCTTAAAGACTCTTAAAGTGGAGGACCCACCTAAGCGTTCTGCTGGCGTGATGGTTGCAGATGTAGCAGCTCTTGTTGAAAAACTCAAAAATGAAGCGAAGGTAATCTAAATGGCGTCCCTAGTTATTGCTGAACACGACAATCTTTCTCTCAAAGCGGCAACGCTCAATGCGGTAGCAGCTGCTTTGCAGTGCTCTCCTGAAGTGGATATCTTGGTTGCGGGTAATCAAACAGATGCTGCAGTTGCTGCTGCAGCCCAAATTGCTGGTGTGCGCAAAGTTATTCAGGTAGATGCTCCTGCATTGGCTGATCAACTGGCTGAGCCCTTAGCTGCGCAGATTCTCTCAATTGCTAGTGGCTATAGTCATATCTTGGCTCCCGCAACTGCCAATGGTAAGAATGTATTGCCACGTGTTGCTGCTAAGTTAGATGTTGCCCAGTTATCGGATATCACTAAAGTGGTTTCTGCTGATACATTTGAGCGCCCAATTTATGCAGGTAACGCTATTGCTACCGTACAGTCAGGCGATGCTATCAAGGTGATTACCGTTCGCACCACTGGCTTTGA
Organism: Pseudomonadota bacterium; assembly: GCA_046046735.1. GTDB lineage: Bacteria > Pseudomonadota > Gammaproteobacteria > Burkholderiales > Burkholderiaceae > Polynucleobacter. Next base: position 2,358 of record JBJOJF010000169.1, on the reverse strand, counting down.
TCCAGTAGCGAACACGGGTGGTTCTGCTGCAATTGAAAAAGGAACTGCCGTTGAAGGCGCTGGTAAATCTTCTTTTGTTGGTCGAGAGTTGACTAAGTCCGATCGCCCAGAATTGACTGCTGCCAAGATTATTGTTTCGGGTGGTCGTGGCCTAGGTTCTGGTGAGAAGTATCAAGAGATTGTTGTGCCATTGGCAGATAAGCTTGGTGCTGCCTTGGGTGCTTCCCGCGCTGCTGTGGATGCAGGTTATGTTCCTAATGACTATCAAGTTGGTCAGACCGGTAAGATCGTTGCTCCCCAGCTGTATGTCGCCGTTGGCATCTCTGGTGCAATTCAGCACCTTGCTGGCATGAAGGACTCCAAAGTAATCGTGGCAATCAATAAAGATCCAGAGGCGCCGATTTTTAGCGTTGCTGATTACGGTCTTGTTGCTGATTTAAATACTGCGGTTCCAGAGTTGACCAATTTGCTTTGATGGAACGTTCATAACGTTCTTTTAAATTACCGCCTTCTGATTGATTGGAGTTTTATGCCATACGTAGCCCCTGTGAAAGACATGCTGTTTGTGATGAACGAATTAGCGGGGCTATCTGAGGTAGTGTCCTATCCGTCTTATGCAGAGGCTGGAGCTGATGTTGATTTAGCATCGGCCATTTTGGAAGAGTCAGCTAAATTTAATCAAGATGTTGTCGCACCACTCAATTGGGCTGGGGATCAAAACCCGAGCTCCTTAAAGGACGGGGTGGTGACAACTACTCCAGGATTTAAAGAGGCATTTGAGCAGTTTGCAGCGGCAGGTTGGCAGGGTGTTATTCATCCTTCGCAGTTTGGCGGCCAAGGCTTGCCTAAGCTCATGGCAACTGCTTGTTTTGAGATGGTCCATTCCGCTAGTCTTTCATTTGCCTTATGTCCGATGTTGACTGACGGTGCAATTGAAGCTTTGTTAACTGCTGCCAGTCCCGAATTACAAGAGCGCTATGTACCGCAAATGATTTCTGGGGAGTGGACTGGTTCTATGTGTCTTACAGAGCCGCAGGCAGGTTCAGATCTCTCGATGGTGCGTGCGCGTGCAATTCCAGAAGCTAATGGCACATACAAAATCTTTGGCACCAAGATTTATATCACCTATGGTGAGCACGATATGGCAAAAAATATTGTTCATCTTGTGCTGGCTAGAACTCCAGATGCACCAGAGGGTGTAAAAGGAATTTCATTATTTGTGGTGCCAAAGTTTTTGGTAAATGCTAATGGCACTCTAGGCGAGCGCAATGATGTGCACTGTGTCTCGATTGAACATAAGCTTGGTATTAAGGCGAGCCCAACGGCTGTTCTGCAATTTGGCGACCATGGTGGTGCTGTTGGTTATTTAGTAGGCGAAGAGAATCGCGGACTGGAGTATATGTTCGTCATGATGAATGCGGCTCGCTTTGCGGTGGGTATGCAGGGAATCGCAGTGGCTGAACGCTCTTACCAAAGAGCTGTCCAATACGCAAAGGATCGCGTTCAAAGTCGTGATCTAGCTGGATCACCGGGCCCCGTAGCAATCATTCATCAACCGGACGTCAAGCGTATGTTGATGACGATGCGCGGTTACATTGAGGCATCCAGAGCATTGGCGTACTATGCCGCTGCCGCATATGATGCTCAACATGCCGCACCCGAAGAGCTTGTGCGTAAGGAAAATCAAGCGCTATATGAATTCCTCGTACCAATTGTGAAGGGCTTCTCTACTGAGATGTCGATTGAGGTAGCTAGCTTAGGTGTGCAAGTGCATGGTGGCATGGGTTTCATTGAAGAAACTGGTGCTGCGCAGCACTATCGTGATGCACGCATCTTAACGATATATGAGGGCACTACTGCAATTCAGGCAAACGATTTGGTGGGCAGAAAGACAGTACGTGATGGCGGTGCAACTGCAAAGGTGTTTGTGGAAAAGATTCGGCAAACAGAAAAAGAACTAGCCAGCAGCGGTACAGCTGATGCTTTAGCTGTACTAAAGCAACTGACACCAGCGCGCGAATCATTTGAATCTGCTGTTGCTTATATTGTGGCTAATGCTAAGTCAGATATCAAAGCGGTGTATGCCGGTAGCTTTGCTTATCTACGCTTGTGTGGTCTCGTATTGGGTGCGTGGCAAATGGCACGTGCTTTATTGGCTGCGCAAGGTTTGCGGTCAGCTGATCCGAGTTTCTATGATGCCAAGATTGCTACTGCACGTTTCTTTGCTGAGAATTTATTACCGCAATCACAAGCCTTGGCTATTTCAATTCTAGAAAGTGGCCATTCTACAAATGCACTAACAGAGGATCAGTTTTAAGTTCCACTTTCTATTGCTATCAAGTCAAAAGCTATCTGCAT
>JBJOJF010000168.1:0-7327 GCA_046046735.1 Pseudomonadota bacterium | reverse complement strand
GATCGTCGCCCGGCAAGACCGGCACTGAGGCCTGGCAAATAATCGGTCCTTCATCAACCCCTTCCGTAACAAAGTGCACGGTAGCCCCATGTTCTGCAACGCCAGCCTCCAAAGCACGCTCATGGGTATGCAGCCCGGGGAATGCCGGCAGCAAGGCGGGGTGAATATTAATCAAACGCCCCTCAAAATGCCGAATAAATCCAGGGGTCAAAATCCGCATAAAACCGGCTAAAACGACTAAATCAGCGCCCAAGGCATCAATTTGCTCAATCAGAGCAGCATCAAAGGACTCCCGGCTGGCATGCTCGCGATGCTCAATGGCAAAGGCAGGAATGCCCTGAGAGCTAGCAAATTCAAGGCCCTTGGCAGCAGAGGTGTTGGCGATGACGCCTGCAAACTTGACTGGCCAATGGTCTTTTTGAGCTGTTTTAACAATTGCCTCGAAATTAGATCCGCGGCCTGAGATTAAGGTAACGATAGATAGCATGCCCACAATATAATTGATGGCTACCCTGAAAGCGATTAAGTGAACGTATTCCGTGGCCCCACCCAGTTTTCTGCAGGACCAGCTTGTGCCTTAACCATCGGTAATTTCGATGGCGTGCACAGGGGTCATCGCGCCCTGCTAAAACAACTAAAGGATGGCGCCCAAAAGCGCGGGCTGGCGAGTTGCGTCATGACTTTTGAGCCCCACCCCAAAGAATTCTTTTCCCCAGAGCAAGCGCCGCCGCGTATTTTGAATTTACGTGACAAGCTAGCGGCATTGGCAGATATCGGTATTGATCGAGTGGTAGTGGAGCATTTCAATAGCGCCTTTGCTCGCCTTACCCCGGAAGAATTTGTTTCTGAAATTATTGTGAAGCAACTCAATGCCAAATGGATTTTGATTGGCGATGATTTTTGCTATGGTGCAAAACGTGCCGGCAACTTTGCAAGCTTGGAAGCAGCAGGCAAAAAATATGGCTTTGAGGTTTCGAGCATTCACACCGTTTCCGAAAATGGCGAACGTATTTCTAGTTCGGCATTGCGCAACGCCCTAGCTAATGGCGAAATGGAATTGGCGACCAAATTATTAGGGCGCCCTTATGGAATTTCTGGTCATGTAATTCATGGTCAAAAATTAGGGCGTACTCTAGGCTTCCCCACTTTAAATCTTGCCGTTGCTAATCACCTGCATCACCGCAAACCAGCCTGCTCCGGAATCTTTACCGCTCAAGTACTAGGCTTAGGGGATAAGCCTTTGCCAGCAGTTGCTAGTCTCGGCGTCAGGCCGACAGTTGAAGATGAAGGTCGAGTATTGCTTGAAACCCATATCTTCGATTACAACGCAGATGTGTATGGAAAAATTATTACCGTAGAACTCTTAGAAAAAATTCGTGATGAGGCGAAGTACTCTGACCTCGACACACTCACTAAAGCGATTGCATCTGATGCAGCGCATGCCAGAAATTATTTCCAGAAAAAAGCTTATGCCTGAAAAAGAAAACTCATACCCCGTCAATCTATTGGAGACTCCATTTCCGATGCGTGGCGATCTGCCAAAACGCGAACCCCAGTGGGTTGCGCAATGGCAGAAAAATAAACTCTATGAAAAGATTCGTGCAGCACACGCTAATCAGCCGAAATTTATTTTGCATGATGGCCCTCCTTATGCAAACGGTGATATTCACATTGGTCACGCAGTAAACAAAATTCTCAAAGACATGATTGTGAAGTCCCGTTGGCTAATGGGCTTTGACTCCGCCTATGTTCCAGGCTGGGATTGTCATGGAATGCCGATTGAGATTCAGATTGAAAAAGAATTTGGTAAGAACTTGCCAACTGCTGAAGTGCAAGCCAAGGCTCGCGCTTATGCCAAAGTACAAGTAGATAAACAAAAGAAGGATTTCGAGCGTCTGGGAGTTCTGGGAGATTGGAATAACCCCTATCTCACCATGAATTTCCGTAATGAAGCCGATGAAATCCGAGCCCTGGGTAAGATCTGGGAAAAGGGATATGTCTTCCGCGGACTAAAGCCAGTGAACTGGTGTTTTGATTGCGGCTCTGCGTTGGCTGAAGCAGAGGTTGAATACCAAGACAAGACCGACCCAACTGTTGATGTTGGCTTTGCATTTGATGATGCACAACGCCCACAACTTGCAAAAGCCTTTGGCATCCCTGAAATTCCTAACAAGCCTGGAATGATTGTCATCTGGACAACCACGCCTTGGACTATCCCTTCCAATCAAGCCTTGAATGTGCATCCAGAGCTAACTTACGCTTTAGTAGATACCGGTGATAAATTACTCATCCTCGCAAAAGATCGTGTAGAGACATGTTTGCAAGATTTTGACTTAGAAGGAAAAGTAATCGCAACATGTCTTGGCAGTCAACTAGCCAATATTTCTTTTTGGCACCCGCTTGCACCATTGCATGAAGGGTACAAACGGCTTTCTCCAATCTATCCAGCGGAATATGTCACGCTAGATACCGGTACTGGTGTGGTGCACTCAGCCCCAGCATACGGCGAAGAGGATTTCAAATCCTGTAAAGCAAACAAACTGGCTGATAAAGATATCTTGAACCCAGTCATGGGTAATGGCGTCTACGCATCTTGGCTACCTCTGTTTGCCAATGAATATATTTGGAAAGCGAATCCCAAGATTGTTGAGGCAATGCGTGAAGCTGGCAGTCTGCTGCGCGATAAAACCTACACACACTCCTACATGCATTGCTGGCGCCATAAGTCACCCATCATTTACCGCGCTACTTCACAGTGGTTTGCGAGCATGGATAAGAAACCATCCGATGGCAAAGCAAGCCTACGTGAAGCCGCGTTATCTGGCATTGAAAATACTGAGTTCTTCCCAGCCTGGGGTAAGCAGCGATTAAATAGCATGATTGCCAATCGTCCTGACTGGACCCTGTCACGTCAGCGTCAATGGGGCGTCCCCATGGCCTTCTTTGTACACAAAGAAAGTGGTGAGCCACATCCGCGCACTGTTGAACTCCTCGAAGAGATTGCCAAACGAGTTGAAAAAGAAGGTATTGAAGCGTGGCAAAAACTAGAAGTTGCAAAACTACTTGGTGATGAAGCATCCCAGTATGAAAAGAATCGTGACACTTTGGATGTCTGGTTCGATTCAGGCACCACTCATTGGCACGTCATACGCGGCTCACACCGTGACGAACTGTATCGCCCTGAAGCGGAAAATGCGGATGGTCGTTTAGCTGATCTTTACCTTGAAGGTTCCGATCAACATCGCGGCTGGTTCCACTCGTCCCTCTTAACTGGCGCCATGCTCGATGGCAAGCCGCCTTACAAAGCCCTTCTCACCCACGGCTTTACCGTTGACGGTCAAGGTCGCAAGATGAGTAAGTCTGTAGGGAACGTGATTGCTCCTCAACAAGTGGCTGATAAATTGGGTGCAGAGATTATTCGTTTGTGGGTAGCGTCTACCGATTACTCGGGTGAAATGACTATCTCCGATGAGATTCTGAAGCGCGTCGTAGAAAGTTATCGCCGCATCCGCAATACTTTGCGCTTCCTGCTTGCCAATTTGTCTGACTTTGACCCTAGCATGCACAGCATGCCTGCCAACGAGTGGCTTGAGATTGATCGCTATGCGGTTGCGCTTGCCAATCAATTACAAAATGAAGTGCAAGCTCACTACCAGGCTTATGAATTCCAACCTGCAGTAGCTCGCATGCTCACTTTCTGCTCAGAAGATTTGGGTGGCTTTTACTTGGATATTCTGAAAGATCGGCTATATACGAGTGCTCCGGACTCTAAAGAACGTCGTGCCGCACAAAATGCGCTCTTCCACATCACGCGCAATCTTTTAAAGTGGCTAGCGCCATTTCTCTCTTTTACAGCAGAAGAAGCATGGTCATCATTACCGCAAGCTGCAAATGAAAAACTCAGTGAATCCATCTTCATGGAAGAGTTCGGCACCTTCCCAGAAATTGCGCACGCAACTGAATTGCTGGCCAAATGGGATCGCATCAGAGAGATTCGCTCTGAAGTGACCAAAGCAATTGAGGTAGAGCGTGAGGCAGGTAATGTTGGCTCCTCCTTACAAGCAGAGCTCACCATCAAATTAGGAGACGTCGACTTCGCAATCCTGCACTCTTTAGAAGATGATCTACGCTTTGTGACGATCACCTCTAGCGCCAATATTGAATTAAGTAATGGTGGCTTGGAAGTGCTGGTTCGGGGCAGTCAATATAAGAAGTGTGGACGCTGCTGGCATCACACTGCTGATGTTGCTACCAACACTGAACATCCAGACTTATGTGGTCGCTGCATCAGCAACCTATTCGGCGATGGTGAAGCACGTTTATTTGCATAAGTGAACTTGATGAGCGCAAACCTGTCATTTCTTCGTTGCCTAGCAATTGCGATCATCACGCTTTTGCTAGATCAATTGAGTAAATGGTCTGCGCTCAGCAATCTTCAAATGGGCGTCCCCGAAGCAGTTCTTCCATTTATGAACTGGCTTCTACTCTTTAACCCAGGCGCAGCGTTTTCTTTTCTAGCGCAAGGATCTGGGTGGCAACGCTGGTTCTTTACCGTTATTGGCCTAGCTGCTTCAGCTTATATTCTTTGGCTGTTACGACAAAGCCAAGGGGATAAGATGCTCTGCTGGGCACTGAGCCTCATTTTGGGTGGCGCACTAGGCAACGTCCTAGATCGCATCATGTACGGCGCTGTAGTCGACTTCATTGATCTACATTACGCCAATTTGCATTGGCCAGCTTTCAATATTGCCGATAGCGCCATTTGCATTGGGGCTGGACTGCTCATCTGGTCTGAACTACGTAAGTCATTTGGCAAATCCTCTCAATCCCGTTAAGCTGGCGCCATGCAATCACTGTTAAATAAAAAAATCGTCCTGGGTATTTCTGGCGGAATTGCGGCCTATAAATCTGCTGAGCTGGCTCGATTATTAATGCAAGAGGGTGCAAGCGTGCAAGTAGTGATGACTGAGGCCGCCCAACAATTTGTCACACCGGTCACCATGCAAGCCCTTACCGGTAACCCGGTGTACACCAGCCAATGGGATAGCAGTATTTCCAACAACATGGCCCATATTGAACTGTCTAGAGCGGCTGATGCCATTCTAATTGCTCCAGCTAGCGCTGACCTCATGGCCAAACTTTCTTTGGGCTTGGCGGACGATCTCCTCAGCACACTTTGCCTTGCAAGAGACTGCCCACTATTGCTAGCCCCGGCAATGAACAAACAAATGTGGGAGCATGCAGCCACCCAGAGAAGCGCGCAACGACTCATTGAAGATAAAGTGGCATTACTTGGCCCAGCAAGTGGTTTTCAGGCTTGCGGTGAAGTGGGCTTTGGTCGCATGCTTGAGCCCGCTGAAATTACCGAGCAACTGATTGCCTTCTTTCAGAAGAAGCCTCTCGCCGGAAAGCGCGTTCTCATTACCGCTGGACCTACCTTTGAAGCAATTGATCCTGTGCGCGGCATTACAAACCTGAGCTCAGGCAAGATGGGCTTTGCAATTGCCCGCGCGGCAGTAGAGGCTGGCGCAGAGGTGCATCTCATTGCAGGCCCATGTGGTTTAGCTACCCCGCTAGAGGCTACTGGAAAAATCACTCGTACGAATGTGATGAGCGCGAAAGAAATGCATGCAGCGACCATGCAATCAACTGATTGCGATGTTTTCTTTGCAGTAGCAGCAGTTGCTGACTGGGGTATCTCCAAACCCGCTAAAGAGAAAATTAAACGTCAAGGCAAGCAAGCACCAAGTCTTGAATTTATTGCCAATCCCGACATTCTGGCTGACGTTGCCAAATCCGTAAAAACCAAAGCCGGCAAATCACACCCTTACTGCGTTGGCTTTGCAGCCGAATCCACTGACCTCCAAAAACACGCTCAAGAAAAACTGAAGCGCAAAGGTATTCCGATGATCGTGGGCAATATTGGCCCAAATACTTTTGGAAGCGACCTCAACGAACTGTTAATCATTGATGCGGCCGGCAGTAAAAAAATTGCCAAGGCTGAGAAGTTGCAACTAGCACGTCAACTGATTCAGTTGCTTGCCAAGAAAATTTAACCACTTAGATTACTACCCTGCTTTAGGAAATTTCATGCAACAACTTCAAGTCAAAATTCTCGATGAACGCATGCGCGATCAATTACCCAGTTATGGCACACCCGGTAGCGCAGGTTTAGATCTACGAGCCTGTATTGATGCAGCTATTGAAATTGCACCAGGACAAACTGTGCTCGTGCCCACTGGCTTAGCGATCTATGTTGAAGACCCAGGCTATGCGGCCTTTATTCTTCCGCGCTCAGGACTTGGACATAAGCACGGCATCGTACTGGGCAATCTAGTAGGTTTAATTGATTCAGATTACCAAGGCCAACTCATGGTGAGCACCTGGAATCGCGGCTCGACAGCATTCAAGTTAGAGCCGATGGAGCGCTTAGCCCAATTGGTTGTGATGCCAGTTCAACAGGTGGAACTCAAAGTGGTTGAGGAGTTCACTGAAAGCAGTCGAGGCGCAGGCGGCTTTGGAAGCACCGGTCGCAGTTAGGTTACTTACTTGAGGTCATTTGATTGCACCTCACTAATTAAAAAACCACCCGAGGGTGGTTTTTTAATTTCTACAGATTGCTTTACTCAATATTAATACTGGAAAGGAATTAAATTTCCTCAACTGGCGCTACATCAGCCTTAGGAGTTTTACCTCTCAAGACTGGTGCATCAAACTCCAGCTGCACCTTACCGTCCGCATCAATATCTACCGCTACATGACCACCTTGCGCCAATCGACCGAAGAGTAGTTCATCAGCCAAAGCCTTGCGAACCGTATCCTGAATGATGCGCTGCATAGGCCGCGCACCCATCAGCGGATCAAAGCCATGCTTAGCCAAGTGTGCACGTAAGGCCGAGCTGAATGTTGCATCCACCTTCTTCTCATGCAATTGCTCTTCTAACTGCATCAAGAACTTATCAACAACACGCATGATGATGGTTTCATCCAGCGCCTTGAAGGAAACAATCGCATCCAAACGGTTGCGGAACTCTGGTGTGAAGAACTTCTTGATATCGGCCATCTCATCACCAGACTCACGCGCATTGGTAAAGCCAATAGTGGACTTCTGCATTGCTTCAGCACCCGCATAAGTCGTCATGATGATGATCACGTTGCGGAAGTCTGTCTTGCGCCCGTTGTTATCAGTCAAGGTGCCATGATCCATTACCTGCAAGAGAATATTGAAGATATCTGGATGCGCCTTTTCAATCTCATCGAGCAAGAGTACGCAATGGGGCTTCTTATTAACAGCCTCAGTAAGTAAGCCGCCTTGATCGAACCCGAC
>JBJOJF010000167.1:0-6263 GCA_046046735.1 Pseudomonadota bacterium | reverse complement strand
TTTTGCTGGGGGTGTGCACTTTGTCTCTAGCTTATCCCGCCCAAGCGCAAACCTGGTCAGGGGATTCGATTGTGAATCCCCTCACTACTTCTCAAGGCAATGCTGTTAGTGGGCGCGCCATCGTTGCTAGTCGTCAAACCGGTTTATGTCTACTCTGTCATAGCGGCCCCTTTCCGGAGGAGCGCTTCCAGGGAAACTTGGCACCAGATTTAGCTTCGAGTGTTGGTCACCTAAGCGAAGGCCAATTGAGGGCCAGGCTAGTGGATCCTAGTCGTTTTAATCCAGGCACCATCATGCCTTCTTACTATCGCACAGAGGGCTTCACTCGAGTGGCCCCCAAGTTTGAGGGTCAATCGATACTGAGTGGGCAAGAGATTGAAGATGTTCTTGCTTTCTTAATGACTCTTAAAGCAAAAAATGTTCCATAAAAAGAAATCGCCATATGACTTCCTTCAATAATTATTCAGCCTCCCCGAATCTCAGTCGCAGACTATATTTATCTGTGCTGAGTTTCTTGGGTTTATCAAGTTGGCTCAGTGCATTTCCTGCACTTGCTAAAAAGCCGGACGCAATGGAAGCAATTGCCAAGATAGTGGGATCGAATACCGTGAGAGACGGGCGAGTTAATTTGGTTATCCCACCGCTAGTGGAGAGTGGTAACTTGGTGGTCTTGAAAGTGGGAGTCGAGAGTCCAATGACTGCTGACAACTTTGTCAAAGCCGTTCACATTATTTCTGAAGAAAATCCATTGCCGAATATCTTTATTGCGTATTTCACGCCGCGCTCTGGTCGTGCGGAGGTGACAACTCGGGTGAGGCTGGCTGATTCTCAGCGCGTTTGGGCAATTGCGCAAATGAGTGATGGTAGTTTTTGGCGGGGTTATGCCGATACATTAGTAACCCTATCAGCCTGCACGGAGATGATATGAGTAAAACATCTCGCACCGGCCTTACTGTCCCAGCTCAGGCAAAGAAGGGGTCGATTATTGAAATCCGTGCAATCGCTCAGCACGATATGGAGACTGGCTTTCGGTACTCAGAAGGCGGTAAGCGCATTCCGCGTGACATTATTCGCCTCTTTACCTGTCGCTATAACGATGAAGAAGTATTTAGAGCTGATTTTTATCCAGGCATCGGCGCCAATCCTCTGCTTATCTTTACTACTATTGCGCTGGCATCTGGAACGATTGAGTGCAAGTGGGTTGGTGACGACGGATATGAAGCGGTCAATCAAGTAAAAATTACTGTCACGTGAAACCCTTTTTGCTTTACAGGTTTGGGGCCTATTTATTACTGGCGCTTCTCGGTACCCATTGCGCTCTCGCTGCCCCTCCAGGCGATAATCGTCAATCCAGTTATCAGCTGATGACGCCCGAAAATCAAGCGATGCAGGATGACCCTAATTTAAATCCCGCCAGTTTTTGGGTGATGGATGGACACTCGCTTTGGCAAGAGAAGGCGGGCCAAAAGAATGTCGCTTGCGCATCTTGTCATGGTGATTCTGGGAAGAGTATGGCTGGAGTAGCAACGCGCTACCCTAAAATAGTGAAGGGCAAGCTACAGACTATCGAAGGACAAATTAATCAGTGCCGTACATCTCGTCAAGCTGCTCCAGCTTTGGCATATGAAAGCAAAGAATTATTGGCGCTCACTACTTTTGTGGCCACTCAATCCAAAGGAATGCCGATTGCCGTCCAAGAGACACCTCAGAACCGCAAGGATCTCATGCAGGGCCGTTACTTTTTTAATGAAAGAATGGGGCAGCTCAATTTATCTTGTGCACAATGCCACCAAGATCGTGCCGGCCTCAAACTTGGCGGAAGCCTGATTCCTCAGGGGCACCCCAATGCCTATCCTATTTACCGCATTGAATGGCAAACCATGGGCTCACTGCAACGACGATTGCGTAACTGTATGAGTGGGGTAAGGGCCAAGCAGTTTGAGTATGGCTCTACTGAAATGGCCCAGCTAGAGCTATTTCTGATGTGGCGGGCTAGAGGCATGCCCCTGGAAACTCCAGGGGTGCGACCATAAAACCTTAGTCTGAGAAAACGACTGAGGTAGCGCCGTTAATCAGAACGCGGTCATGCAAGTAGTAGCGCAGGGCGCGTGAGAGCACGGTACGCTCCAAGTCACGACCTTTGCGAACCAAGTCCTCTGGTGTATCACCATGGGTAACTCGTGTCACGTCTTGCTCAATTATCGGACCTTCATCTAAATCACTAGTAACAAAGTGAGCGGTTGCGCCAATCAATTTGATGCCGCGTGCATGGGCTTGGTGATAGGGCTTTGCACCCTTAAAGCTAGGCAAGAATGAGTGGTGTACGTTGATGCAACGCCCAGATAATTTAGTAGATAAATCATCTGACAAAATTTGCATGTAACGCGCCAAAATCACCATGTCTACTTTAGAGTCTGCAATGATCTCCAGTAACTTCGCTTCCTGAGCAGCTTTAGTGTCAGGAGTAACTGGCAGGTGATAGAAAGGAATATCTGCGAAATCAATGCTCGCATAAACATCACGTGGATGATTAGACACAATGCCGCAAATGATCATTGGCAATTCACCGATGCGCCAGCGATAAAGTAAGTCAACTAAGCAGTGATCTAATTTAGATGCCATGATAAGAACGCGCTTCAAGTCTTTGACTGCGCGCAAGTCCCAGGTCAAATCAAAGCGCTTGGCAATTTCTACAAAACCTTCTCTCAAAGTCTTGGCATCGGCGCCACAGCTAAAGCTGACTCTCATGAAAAAGCGTTTAGACGCTTTGTCATCAAATTGTTGGGCTTCCTCAATATCGCCGCCAAGTTCAAAAATATAAGTTGATACCGCCGCCACAATTCCGGGGCGATTAGGGCAGGTGAGGGTGAGGTAATAATTTTCTGTGGTCATAAAAGGCTATCTAAAATAATTGCTGGTGTATGTGTAATTTTAGACTGCTTATGCAATTGGGTAAAAAGCGCGGCTGGCGTGGGGTTACTAATTTTTGGTATTCGAGGCTGCAGTATCGGCTGGCCCTGGATAGGGCTCACTGTGATCTCGCACCTTGGGAATGGGAACATCCACGCAAATCGGCTTTAAAACTACTGCATTAAGAAAGCTGCAATCCTGTTTGGTTGCCGCAGAGGCAGCATGCTCTAGTGGCGATTTGCCAGTAGTAACAGTAGAGACTGCACTGACGGCAGTGCTAGGGTTGGCTACGGCGACGGTGACTGCGGAGCTGCCGACTGTACTCGCTGCAGCAGTGGAGGTAGCCCCCAACGCTGCCAGTGGGGCAGCGCAGCCAGTTAAACCCAAAAGAAGAGCGGCACTGCAGAGCGCAATTGGGACATAAAAGAAAAAAGCAGACCCAACAAAATAGTTAGATCTGCTTTGATCGTCTAGCAAGGCAGTATTTATTTTCGTTTGCAGACAGTGTTGAATACGCCTGCAGCCCAAGATTCATTCTCAATGGGTTCAAACTGACTATCTGGAGTCTTGTTATCGGATACGACTTTACCAGCACCACGGTTGGCAGAGAATTCTTTGTATTCGATTGGGCGATAACTCACTTTTGGACAATTAAATTCATTCAGGCCGATGATCGAGCCGACAACCTCTTTAGTCTTTGGGCTCATGCCAGGCTTTTTGAAGTCCAACATTGACAGAATTTGTGCTGTTTCACCATTCACGGTAATGGTGTCCAGATCTACGTAAACCACAATTAATTCATTGGATCCTAATTCTTTCCAAGCAGCGAAGCTGTTGGAGATAGGCAAAAGGAAAAGTGAAGCAATGATGGCAAGGGCTTGTAATTTTTTCATGACGTATTGGTCTAAATGGAATGGTTAAAAGTGTAAGTTCCTCATTTTAAACGCTCAAACCTATTTTTCCTTAATATTGAGCTCAAGCTGCCGACTCACTTTTTCGGGCTTCATTTGCAGGGGCAAATATTCATTTTTAGCCCATACGGAACTCATATTGCGGTAAAGCTTGCTTTGTACCCAGCCAGATTGACCGGACTGGTAAACAAACAGTGACTGCTCAAGATCTGAGAGGTCATAGAGGGCCCGCAGGCTTGGCGCCTGTTTTGTCTCAAAGGGGTTTTCAGCCCTCAATAGCTCTAGCCGACCCACATTAATGCTAAAGCTGTCGCCAGGAAAAGGTTGACTGAGATTAAAGAGGCTACCCAGCAAAGGAACTTTGCTTAAAGGGCGGTGCTCTGAGACGGCGATATGGGCATTGCCCCAAGACCAGTTTTTTGGATTGCCACCAAACTGCTTGCTCAGTTGCTCAAGGGCTTGATCAAAGGCAAGGTTCGACACTTCGACACAAGACTCGACCTGCTCAGTTTTTGGATCATTACACCAGGGACTATTGGGATTCTGCAACTGCAGTATGAGTGCTTGCCTAAAGTTGCGCGCTCCATAGTTTTCGGTAAATAAATGACCCAAACGCGAAAATAAATTGCGAGTCAGTTGATCAACCCAAGCGTTAAAAATTAAAGCCCCAGAGCTATCCGCCTTCATATCACCGTTGAAGTTTCTGCTCAGTTCTAAGGCCTGTGGCCCTAAAGCATGTTTAGATTGCGTTGATTTAAATAAATCTAGCAATGGCGTTGCACCTAAAGAGAGGGTGTCTGCTTGCATTGCTTTCATATAGGGCAGGTCATGCGAGGACCGGGCTTTAATGAGATCTACGATTCTGTCGTAGCGCGTGGGTAAATCCCAATCTGCTGTGAGTGGGTTGGGATTATTGCTTGCTAGGATTTTTTGATTTGCAGTGGCGATCCAGTGGGACTCCGGATTGCTACTCTGAGGGAGTTGATCGAAAGGCACGTAGCCTGTCCAGTCATATTGCTTTTCCCATCCTAGCGCTGGCGCTATTCCGTATAGACCTTGATGAAGAGTGCGTTTAGGCGCAACTCCGGCCGCTTGCAAAGCAATATTGCCTTCCGAGTCTGCCATCACTACGTTTTGCATTGGCGCATAGTTTTTGCGCAAAGCTTGCTTGAAAGAATCCAAGTCTTTTGCGTGATTCATTTCTAGCAATCCAACTACGGATTGATTTTCTACATCTAGCGCTGTCCAACGCAAGGCTAGGGCAAAACGCTCTGTATCAATCGCTCTTTTTGCGCGGGCATAGGATTCAGAGATGACTGGACCGTGGCGAGTCTCTTTCACCAAAAAACGCAAAGGGGGTTCGCCTTTAATGTCGATGATTTCCTGGCGAACTTTAAATGCTAGAGGACCATCAGGCCCCCGATAGACGCCGGGCTTTTTAGGATCGAGTTGTTCAATGTAGAGATCTTGTACATCTGGTCCGGTATTCGTAAAGCTCCAAGCAAATTTATCGGTTCTGCCCAAAACCACGGCAGGAATTCCAGGTAGGGTGCCGCCAATGACGTTTAGGCCTGGCGCCTCTAGATGAGCGAAGTACCAAATCGCAGGCGTTGAAAGCCCAAGGTGTGGATCGTTGGCCAGTAGCGGCTTTCCAGATGCTGTGAGCTTGCCACTCAGTGCCCAGTTGTTTGAGCCAATCCCATCTTTGCCACCGGGAATTTCATTTAGAGCTAATTCCGTAGCGGGTAATTTTTTAGACTTTTGATCTCTTGCCAATGGGTTGGGATTAAAGACGTTGATATCACGATAGAGTTTGGCAAAGTCAACATTGCTCACTGGTTCACCCGGCGTGTATGGCGGCATCACCTCCCAAACTTGTTTGGTAGTCAGAAATTGGGATAACTCTAAGCGTTGTAATTCTTTGTGCCAGTTACCACCCAGATCCAGCGCCATCATCAGCATCCAGGCAACGCTGTCACTTGGAGACCAGTGTCCGGGTTTGGAGCCTGTTAAGAAGTATTCGACTGGGAGAGCCCAACCAAGATGTTCATTACCGGCATTGACTCCGTCCGCATAGGATTGCAGCAATCGTTTTGTGGCGATAGGGTAGCGGTCAAATTGCTTCTCGGCTGCATGCTTAATACCTAGTGTGCGAATAAAGCGATCGATCGCAAGCGTTTCTTTTCCTAGAATTTCAGAGAGACGCCCACTCGCCAATCTGCGATTGATTTCCATTTGCCAGGAGCGCTCACTGGCATGTAGGTATCCCAGAGCAAAAAGGGCATCTGCCGAGCTCTTGGCTTGAATATGGGGAATATCACTGTCATCGAAGCTGATGACAACGGCATCGCCCAAGCTTTTAATGGTCCGCTTTCCCGAGGGAGTGGTTTGTGCGTAAAGTAAGTAGATGATCCCAGCAGTTACCAGCGCAATTAGGGTGGC
>JBJOJF010000166.1:0-4027 GCA_046046735.1 Pseudomonadota bacterium | reverse complement strand
GTGCCTTAGTGGAGTTGCATCGCCAGATTCGTGAGGGGCAAACCGACAAGCGTTATTACTTGCTAGCTCACGGCGAAATTGCCCAGGGTCCTGGCGTCATGCAATTGAAATTCCCTTTGCATAAGTACTTATTAGCCAATGGTGAGCGCCGTGTGCGCGTTGACCCGGATGGACTACCAAGTCATACCGCCTTGAGAGTCACTAAAACTATGAAACGCGAAGATGTTGCGATTACCTTGGCTGAAGCTCAGTTGAAAACTGGGCGCACCCACCAGATTCGCGTACATCTGCAGAAGCTGGGCCACGCCATCCTGGGTGATGACAAGTATGGATTTGAGGATCAAGACAAAGCGATCAAATCAAAGCGCTTATATCTTCATGCCCACTTGGCTGGATTTACGCATCCACGTACTGGTGAAAAAATGCGGATTGAATCCCCCTTGCCTACTGAATTCACCGCCATGATGAAAACTTTTGAAGCCCATGATTGAAGAGCAAAAGCCTGACAGGCGCTATGACCTGATTGTCTGGGACTGGGATGGAACCATCATGGATTCGACGCCCACCATCGTGCAGTGCATCAAGCAGTCTTGTCGAGATTTGGGATTTAAAGAGCCAGATGATTCATTAGCAAGCTCTGTAATTGGCTTGGGTATTCACGATTCCTTGAGAAGGGCAGTACCTTGGATTGAGCCAGCCCATTTCCCTAATCTGACAGAGCGATTCCGCTATCACTACTTAGCCAAGGATCATGAACTTCATTTGTTTCCAGGTATCCGAGAGCTACTAGAAGATTTGCGTGCAGATGGTTTTTTACTTGGGGTAGCAACCGGTAAATCTCGGGTCGGCCTAGATCGCTCTCTTTCGCATCATCAATTAGGACATTTGTTTCACGAAACTCGCACTGCCGACGAATCTTTTTCTAAGCCGCATCCTGGCATGCTTCTTGAGCTTTCTGATGTGATGCAGGTACCCATGCGTCGTATGTTAATGATTGGCGACACTACACATGATCTCGACATGGCGGCTAATGCAGGGGTAGATGCTGTTGCAGTTACCTATGGCGCTCATCCACCTAGCACTCTAAAAGAATCTTCATCACTGGCTCATGTCGATGATGTTGCGCAATTGACAACTTGGTTAAATCAAAACCTGACTGTCAATAAATCATAAAGACGACATACTGTAGTTATTCAATAACTTAATAGTTTTATATCAAGGAATTAAAAGAGATGGATCAAAATCAATCTGACAATGCCAACCAGAATTGGGAGCGCCAGGCGCTCGAGCATTTGTTGCTAGAGAATCTTAAAGAGACTCGTAAGGCGCGGCGTTGGAAAGCAGTCTTACGTGTGCTGACTTTGCTGGTCTTTGTGGCTGCGATTGTGGCGATTTTTGATTTTCATCTGCCAGGACGCGGCATGAGCATGGAAAAACATACCGCACTGGTTTCTCTGGAGGGTGAGATTTCCCCGAGCTCCTTGGCAAATGCCTTAGATATCAACTCATCGCTCACCGCTGCATTTGAAAACGTAAATAGTGCGGGTGTTGTACTGCGCATTAATAGTCCAGGCGGATCTCCTGTGCAAGCAGGTATGATTAATGATGAGATTCATCGCTTACGCAAACTCTATCCAAGTAAACCTTTCTACGTTGTTGTAGAAGATATTTGTGCTTCTGGTGGCTACTATGTTGCTGTTGCTAGCGACCAAATTCTGGTGGACAAAGCAAGCTTAGTCGGATCAATTGGCGTCATCATGGAAGGCTTCGGATTCACGGGCTTAATGGAGAAGTTGGGCGTTACTCGCCGCATGGTTACTGCAGGTTCAAATAAGGGCATGATGGACCCATTCTCCAAAGAGAATCCACAGCAGGTGGAAATGCTCAAAACCATGATTGATGAAATTCATCAGCAGTTTATTGCTGTAGTCAAAGCAGGGCGCGGCGATCGTTTAAAAGAAACTCCAGAGATATTCTCCGGTCGAGTTTGGAATGGTGAGCAAGCAATCAAAATTGGTCTAGTAGATGGCTATGGCTCAGTGGATTCTGTGGCGCGCGATATCTTTAAGGCTCCAGAGATTTTGGACTACACCATGAAAGAAAACTTTGCAGAACGTGTTGCTAAACGTTTTGGTGCAGAGGTTGGTGCCGCCGCTGGAAAGGCTTTGATTAAGGCACCAGACCTAAAGTAAGTAAGGAAAGTTAAAGTAAAGATCTAGGCCAGCAATAGAAATATTGCTGGCCTATTTTGTAATGATGCGCATGCCGCTTCATTGGGATAACGTTTACGCCACTCCGCAATCGACAGGGTTGTAATAGATTCCGATTTAAGACTGAGATCCATTCCCAGGCAGAGCATGGAGTGTGGCGATAAAGTGTTTAGACAAGCCATCAGCATGGCCGTATTGCGATAAGGTGTCTCGATCCAAATTTGTGTTTGCTGCAGCTTTCTAGACTCCACTTCGAGTTGTTTGAGTTTCGCCACGCGGTCTTGCGCATCGTGCGGAATGTAACCTTGAAAAGCAAAGCGTTGACCATTGAGGCCGCTAGCCATGAGGCCTAGCAGAATAGAGCTTGGTCCCACTAGCGGTTTTACTTTGGCGCCGAGCTTGTGTGCTGCCAGTACTAATTCAGCCCCTGGATCTGCAACACCGGGTACACCTGCCTCAGACATGAGCCCCATATCCTTGCCGGCCATGAGGGGTTTGAGTAAATCTATTGGCTTTACGCCATCGGCATACTTTGCATTACGGGCAAGACCTCGCCACTCACTCATTTGCATTTCTTGAATGGTGCATGCCAAAGGGGAAACTGCATCTACCGCCTTCAGAAAAGCCCGAGCGGTTTTTGCATCCTCCACAATCCAGTGGGTCAGCTGAGAAGTTTTCGCAATTGTTTCGCTTGGCAATACCCAGGGCAATTGTTCTGCACGTCCATCATCACCCAGGGTATTGGGAACTAAAAAGAGGGTGCCTAGAGTAGAGCTCATGTATTTAACTTATCGATTAATTCTTTTTTATTTCTTAGGGGGAATTGCAAAGCCAGCATCCCGCAATAAACCACTTAATGCAATGAGTGGCAAGCCAATTAAGGCGGTGGGGTCATCACTCTTAATTGCCTCTAGCAAAGAGATTCCCAGGCCTTCTGATTTAGCGCTTCCTGCGCAGTCATAAGGTTCTTCAGCAAGCAGATAGGCTTCTAATATTTCGTCAGAAAGCTTTCGAAATTGAACTTCGGTAGGAATGCTCACAGTAGTTTCTGTATCGCCATGCATCAAACAAAGTGCAGTATGAAAAGTCACTGAGGCGCCATGCATGAGCTGTAGTTGAGCCAGGGCACGCTCAAAGTTTCCTGGCTTACCAATTGCTGCGCCACATAAATCAGCAACTTGGTCAGAGCCAATAACCCATGCATCTGGATGGATCTTCGCGACTGCAGCTGCTTTAGCGCGGGCAAGTCGCAAAGCGAGTTCTAGCGTAGATTCTCCTGCCAATGGTGTTTCATCAACCTTGGGGGATACGACTTCGAAGGGGATGCGGAGGCGTTCCAAAAGCTCTCGACGGTAGACCGAGGTGGATGCCAAGATTAGTTTTTTTGTAGAGTTACTCATTACTTCTTACACTTTCGCAGATGCCTTCATTTAGACTGATGTCATGAATCGTAATCAAGTTTTACCTCAAGTCGAGCTCTCTTCTGACCCAAGCGCATTGCGCAAGGTCGATTTTTGCGCCCCGCACTCCTATCAAGGGGCAGGATTTTTAACTGTCTCCGCCTTACCTAGGGTGGCTCAAGAGGCCTCCACCGTTGATCCAGGAGATGGATTTCATTGGGAGGTAAGCACCCATTTTGCCGACTCCCCAGGCTCAGATCCACGTCAAATCCTCCAGTTGGGCTTAAAAGGGCGTCTTCACCTGGTCTGCCAACGTTGTTTACAGGATTTCCCATTGCCTTTGACTGAAGAGCGTCAGTTTGTCTTGGTGGCCAGTGAGGCTGAGGCAGATGCCTACCCGATTGAGGATGATCAGCA
>JBJOJF010000165.1:0-2698 GCA_046046735.1 Pseudomonadota bacterium | reverse complement strand
TGCTGCGATTTCTGCTTTGCGATCTGCCATGTTTTTCTCCCTAAGTTAAACAAGTACTTCAAAATTTGAGGACTATTAAGGCCAGTTCAAGTCTTATGTCTTATATAAGAGTTTAGACAGTTCACAACAGCAAGCAAGAGAAATATCAGGAAAATATAAAAATAATTATCTTATTAAAATCAATAGCTTATATTATATTTTTTACAATGCGGAATGAATATCCACACCTTGGAATGAAAGCACGCACCAGATGCTGCGCTGCATTTTACGCAGCGTAATCAAATTTCATATTATGAAATTATTAGACGCTGACTAGGCCGTTTTCGGAGCAGTTTTGGCTGAAACCTTAAATACGGTTGGAATGATCATTAACTGGAAGGCAACAATTCCGAAAAATAACACCTGCGGAAGCCCGGCGTCCATAAAAAAGCCGAAGATAAATGGACCCACTGCTGCGCCCAAATCAATACCCGAATAGACGATTCCATAAACACGACCCGCCACACCTTTTGGAGTTGCCGCTTTGACTAATAAATCACGCGAGGGGGCAACAACGCCGTAACCAAACCCAATCGTGAAAAACAGAATGGGAATCAAGGCCACCGAAATTAGGCCGCTACCTAGCAGCAAGCAAATCGCAATCGTCACCACTAAACATGATGTGACGATACGCTCTGGTGCTTTCAATTTTGCAGCCAGATAACCACCAAACAAAACACCGCCAGCACTGCCAAGGGCTAACAAGGTAATGTAATAGCTCCCTACATCCAACGGCACTTGATAAATTGAAAACAATGCACTTGGTGCAAAGGATTGCAGACTTGAGGTAGACGCCATGCTGAAGAAAAAGAAAACCCAACACAACCAAACAGCAGTTAACTTTAAAAATGCAAATGCACTCTCTGCAACGCCTCCAGGATTAGCAGCTTGAGCGCTTGTATTGGCGCTCGCATTACGCTCTTGAACATCATCAAGCAGATCTTTTTTATTTAGCCATAGAACTACTAAGATACAAGCCTCCAGCAAGGCGGCGCATAGGAATGCAATGCGCCAATCGCTTAATTGCGCGATCGCAACCATAAAGGCTGGTGCTGCCGCCCAACCTAAATACCCAGTGACACCATGCATTGAATATGCGTACGGGAGATTTGGTGGTGACACCTTATGGTTAATGAGCGTGTAATCAACTGGATGAAAAATACCATTGCCGCAACCAGCAATCACAGCCCCCATTAGGAGCATGGCATAACCATTGCTTTGGGAATACACCAGGGCTGCAAGTATCAGTAAGCTGATTCCGCCAAACAACACTGGCCTTGCCCCAATACGGTCTACCAAAAATCCTGAGGCAGCTTGAGCAATGCAAGACACTACAAAGAAAACTGACATGAGCAAACCAAGTTCGGCATAACTCAATGCAAAAGCATCCTTCAACCATGGAAACATGGGAGGGAGAACTAAATGAAAGAAATGGGAGCTGCCGTGAGCGAGGCTAATGAGACCAATAACCCGGACATCACTGGCACGCCTACTAAGCGCAACAGTCATGTTCCGAGTTTACTGGCGCAGAAATATTTCTGCTGAATTACTTTAAATACTGCTTAATGAACCTGTCGGGTAAAGCTAAAGTCGCCCTTTTTGTCCACATCCACAGGTACTACATCCTTAGGACCGAACTTACCCTCCAAGATCATCTTGGAAACAGGGTTCTCAATGTGCTGCTGAATGGCTCGCTTCAATGGTCTAGCTCCAAATATAGGATCGAAACCAACCTCAGCAATCTTACTGAGTGCTGCATCACTTACCTCCAGCTGCATATCGACTTTTGCCAAGCGATCCGACAAGTTCTTGAGCAAGATCTTTGCGATATTGGCAATATTGCCCTTATCCAATCCATGGAACACAACGATTTCGTCGATGCGGTTCAAGAACTCAGGGCGGAAGTGACTCTTCAACTCTTCAAATACCGCCTCCTTAATCTCGGACTGCTTCTTGTCAGCCATAGACTGAATGAGATGCGAGCCAATATTGCTAGTCATCACAATCACAGTGTTCTTAAAGTCAACAGTACGGCCCTGACCGTCAGTTAGGCGGCCATCATCCAATACTTGCAGAAGAACGTTAAACACATCTGGATGCGCTTTCTCAATCTCGTCAAATAAGATCACGCTGTAAGGATGGCGACGTACCTGTTCGGTTAAATAACCACCCTCTTCATAGCCAACATAACCTGGAGGCGCACCAATTAAACGGGCAACGCTATGCTTCTCCATGAACTCGCTCATATCAATACGAATGAGATGATCTTCGCTGTCAAATAAGAAGCCCGCTAAGGCTTTGCATAACTCGGTCTTACCAACACCAGTAGGGCCTAAGAATAAGAATGATCCATAGGGACGATTCTCTTCTGCCAAACCAGCACGGGAACGACGGATTGCATCGGATACCGCAGTAATAGCCTCTTCCTGACCGACGACGCGCTTATGCAAGAGCTCTTCCATCTTCAGGAGTTTGTCGCGCTCACCCTGCATCATCTTCGATACTGGAATACCGGTTGCACGAGACACTACTTCCGCGATCTCTTCTGCACCAACCTGGGTACGTAGTAACTTGTTCTTCACAACGCCATCTTTATCGCCTTTAGCCTCAGCAGCTGCGGCAGATTTCAGCTTGGCCTCTAGCTCAGGTAACTTACCGT
>JBJOJF010000164.1:0-4004 GCA_046046735.1 Pseudomonadota bacterium | reverse complement strand
CTCAGAAAGTCAGAAAGTTCTTGGGGTGAAGCCATTCAGTAGATTAGACCTGAATCAGATGGAATTCGTCTATTTTAGGGGATTGCTATAGAATATAGGGCTTACTACCTAGAATCTCATTTACGAAGTGGTTTTTTCCGGTAGCAGCGCCGTTCGAACTCAGGCCAAAAGCAGGAGACAGAACAGACCAATCAATTTTTTGCCGAAAATTGCAAAGGACGAAAGAAAATGAATACAAGCAGCGCCGAATTTTTAGCTTCTAAAGCTAATAAAGACACAGCAAATCCAAATCCTGTAGTGACTCCACCAGAAATGATTGGTGCAGAAATGCTCGTGCATGCATTGCACAAAGAGGGCGTTGAGTTTGTTTGGGGTTATCCAGGTGGATCTGTGCTCTTTATCTATGATGAAATTTTTAAGCAAGACAAGTTTGAGCACATTCTTGTTCGCCACGAGCAAGCAGCCGTTCATGCGGCCGATGGTTATGCACGTGCAACCGGTAAGGTTGGCGTTGCTCTAGTGACCTCTGGCCCTGGCGTAACCAATGCGGTTACTGGCATTGCTACTGCTTATACCGATTCAATCCCGATGGTGATCATCAGCGGAAACGTACCCACTTATGCAATTGGTGAAGACGCATTCCAAGAGGCTGATACCGTTGGTATTACTCGCCCAGTGGTAAAGCACAACTTCTTGGTCAAGGATGTGAGAGATCTTCCTTTAGTTCTCAAGAAGGCATTCCATATTGCGCAAACTGGTCGACCAGGCCCAGTGCTGATTGATATTCCAAAGGATGTCTCAGCAGCGAAAGCGCCATTTGTGTATCCAGAGACTTTGGAGATGCGTTCCTACAACCCAGTAATCAAGGGTCATAGTGGACAGATTCGTAAAGCGATCTCTTTACTGCAAGAAGCAGAGCGTCCGTATATCTATACCGGTGGCGGCATTATTTTGGCTGATGCAGCTCCTGAATTAAAAGAGTTTGCTGATTTGCTTGGCTATCCAGTAACCAATACATTGATGGGCTTGGGTGGATTCCCAGGTACTAGCCCACAATTCCTTGGCATGCTTGGTATGCACGGTACTTATGAAGCAAACATGGCGATGCAACACAGCGATGTGTTGATTGCGATTGGTGCACGTTTCGATGACCGCGTTATCGGTAACACCTCGCACTTTGCAAGCCACCCGCGGAAGATTATTCATATTGACATTGACCCATCTGTGATTTCTAAGCGGGTGAAAGTGGATGTTCCTATCGTTGGCAATCTCAAAGAAGTTTTGCAAGAGATGAATGCCCAACTTAAAGTTGCAGGGCCTCGCAAGAATGGCGAGAAAGTTGCTGCTTGGTGGGAGCAAATCAATGAATGGCGTAAAAAAGATTGTTTGAAGTACGACGAAGCTTCGCAAATCGTGAAGCCACAGTACGTTGTTCAAAAGTTATGGGAGCTTACTGGCGGTGATGCCTTTATTTGTTCTGACGTTGGTCAGCATCAAATGTGGGCTGCTCAGTTCTACAAGTTTGATAAGCCACGTCGCTGGATTAACTCAGGCGGCCTTGGAACTATGGGTGTAGGTTTGCCTTATGCCATGGGTATTAAGAAGGCTTTCCCAGAGAAAGATGTTTTCACTATTACTGGTGAAGGCTCCATTCAGATGTGTATTCAAGAGTTGTCTACTTGCAAGCAGTACGACACTCCAGTGAAGATTGTGTCTTTGAATAATCGCTACCTCGGAATGGTGCGTCAATGGCAAGAGCTAACCTATAACAAACGTTATTCCAGCTCCTACATGGATTCATTGCCAGATTTTGTGAAGTTGGCTGAGGCTTACGGACACGTTGGTATGCGCATTGAAAAGAAATCTGATGTTGAGGGCGCGCTGAAAGAGGCGATTCGCCTGAAAGATCGCACTGTATTTATGGATTTCCAGACAGACCCAGAAGAAAACGTTTGGCCAATGGTTCAAGCAGGTAAGGGTATTACTGAAATGCTTTTGGGTAGTGAGGATCTCTAATGCGACATATTATTTCTGTACTCATTGAGAACGAACCAGGCGCATTGTCACGTGTTGTGGGTTTATTCTCTGCGCGTGGTTACAACATTGATACTTTGAGTGTTGCGCCAACCGAAGATCCATCACTCTCTCGTATGACTATCGTGACCTTTGGTTCCGATGATGTGATCGAGCAGATTACCAAGCACTTAAATCGTTTGGTTGAAGTGGTCAAAGTTTTCGATTTAAGCGAAGGCCCTCATATTGAGCGTGAGCTCATGATGATCAAGGTACGCGCAGTAGGTAAAGAGCGCGAAGAGCTCAAAAGAACAACGGACATCTTCCGTGGTCGCATCATTGATGTGACTGATAAGAGTTACACCATTGAATTAACTGGTGATGGTGCCAAATTAGATGCCTTTATTGATTCGATTGATCGTGCATCAATTCTGGAAACTGTCCGTTCGGGTGGTTCTGGTATTGGGCGCGGCGAACGTATTCTGAAGGTTTAATTTTTTAACTGATTACTGCATTAACTACATTTTCAATACAAGGAAAGAGCATGAAAGTTTTTTACGATAAAGACGCTGATTTGTCCCTCATCAAAGGCAAAAAAGTAACCATCATTGGTTATGGTTCACAAGGTCACGCACACGCATTGAATCTGAAAGATTCAGGCTGCAACGTTACTGTTGGTTTGCGTAAAGATGGCGCTTCCTGGAGCAAGGCTGCAAATGCCGGCTTGACAGTAAAAGAAGTTGGCGAAGCAGTTAAAGATGCTGACGTAGTCATGATGCTCTTGCCTGATGAGCAAATTGCTGAGGTATACAACAAAGAAGTTCATCCGAACATCAAGCAGGGCGCTGCATTGGCATTTGCTCACGGCTTTAACGTTCACTACGGTCAAGTTCAGCCACGTGCGGACTTGGATGTGATCATGATTGCTCCTAAGGCCCCTGGCCATACAGTTCGCGGTACCTATTCTCAAGGTGGCGGTGTTCCACATTTGATCGCTGTTTACCAAGATAAATCTGGTTCTGCTCGTGATGTTGCTTTGTCATATGCAACTGCCAACGGTGGTGGTCGTGCCGGCATTATCGAAACTAACTTCCGTGAAGAAACTGAAACTGACTTGTTCGGTGAGCAGGCTGTTCTTTGTGGTGGCGCAGTGGAGTTGATCAAAGCAGGTTTTGAGACTTTGGTTGAAGCTGGTTACGCTCCTGAAATGGCTTACTTCGAGTGCTTGCATGAGCTCAAGTTGATTGTTGACTTGATCTACGAAGGTGGTATCGCTAACATGAATTACTCCATCTCTAACAATGCTGAGTACGGTGAGTATGTGACTGGCCCACGTGTTGTGACTGAAGATACTAAGAACGCAATGCGTCAGTGCTTGAAAGATATTCAGACTGGTGAGTACGCTAAGAGCTTCATCTTGGAAAACAAAGCAGGTGCACCTACTTTGATTTCACGTCGTCGCTTGAATGCTGAGCATGATATTGAGGTTGTTGGTGCGAAGTTGCGCGCCATGATGCCTTGGATTGCTAAGAACAAATTGGTTGACCAGACTAAAAACTAAGCAACTAACCAATAGAAGTTAATTAAAAGGCTCAGAATAAAGATGATGTATCCACACCCCATTATTGCGAAAGAAGGTTGGCCGTATTTAGCGTTAGTGGGGGCGGTGACTTTACTTGTCCACTATCTCGGTGGCATTGCTTGGTCATGGCCTCTTTGGATCATCTTTATCTTTGTTCTGCAGTTCTTCCGCGATCCGCAGCGCATTCCTGCGATGGGTCGTGATTTAGTTTTGTCTCCAGCCGATGGTCGCATTGTTGTTGTTGAGAAAACCAATGATCCTTATGCTGGTCGTGAAGCGCTCAAAATTAGCGTATTCATGAATGTATTCAATGTTCACTCTAACCGTAGCGCAGTTAATGGCTTGGTGAAAGAAGTTCAGTATTTTCCTGGTAAGTTCGTAAACGCCGATTTAGATAAAGCATCTACAG
>JBJOJF010000163.1:0-3979 GCA_046046735.1 Pseudomonadota bacterium | reverse complement strand
ATTTATATATAAGCAACAACTTTAGCATTAAAGCAAAAGCAGCTTTAAGTCAAAAACCTAGCAAATCCTCGCGTATATAGATATCCACCTCATTCAGGCTGGCGGTGCCACAAGCGTTTGAATGCAATTCTCCAAAATACCGCTTGAGTAAAGTCTAAATTTGATTGTCTGGCATTCCATATCTGAGCACCAGTAAGAGGCGTTTGATAAAACGGAATATTCAGACTCTCATATCGTGCCGTCACTGTTGGGTGCGGATGTCCATATCGATTTCGATACCCGTTTTGAGCAAACGAAACATCAGGATCCAATCTCTTCAACAAAGCTAAAGAAGAAGATGTTTTGCTGCCGTGATGGGGTGCCATAAAGATGAGTTCTTTTTCCGCTAACTGATCTAAAGCGAATTGGCTCAGACGAGCATGAATTTCCGCTTCACCTTGCTTCTCCACATCACCCGTTAACCAGAATGACGTACTTTGATTGCGAACCTCTAATACGCAACTCATTTCATTCGGCTTACCGGAGTTGCGCTCCTCAAATATAGCGCTCTCATGGGGATGCCAAATATGAAACTCCACTTCATCCCAAACCCAATATTGTCCAAAGCGACAAGGGAAGCTTGGGATTCCCCTTCCCGCCAAATTGGTGAGCAAAGGATTATTCGCCGGCAATGAACCCATCATCGCGTCAAATTTAATTTCTTTTAGTAATGAAGCGGCTCCTCCAATATGGTCACTATCGCTATGGCTAATTACCATTCGATCAATATGATCAATGCCCCTGCCTCTCAAAAATGGGAGAACAATTCTTTGGCCCGCATCATCTTTTCCCTGGATGGGTCCTGTGTCATACAGCAATTTCTTGCTTTTAGTTTCGATGAGTACAGATGTCCCCTGTCCAATATCAAGCACTGTTGCCTGAAAGTCTCCTGGCTGCAAGCCACCACTCACAATCGGTTGAATAAATAAGGTGGCACATAGAGCTAATCCTAAGATCCTTAGCATCCAGCTGTCACATAATGCTCCCGGCCGAATGGCAATCACAATCCCAGCTAAAGATAAGCCTAAAGCCCACCATTCCGGTTGATTTGAAAATGCCACCGCCCATTTGAAGCTAGCCATCCAATCGAGCAAAATGGCTAAATACTCCATCGTCATGTGCGCCGGCAATAACAACCACTTGCCGATGAACTGAGGTAGTAGCGCTCCCGCTATGGCCAGTGGTGTCACGATATAACTCACCACCGGAATCGCAAATGCATTAGCCAATGGTGACACTATTGATATTTGATAAAACCAAAATAGCGTTAGCGGCAATAACGCAATGGTGACTACTGCTTGCACGCGGCAAGCTTCACGCAAGGCCTGCATTAATCTATGCCTCCAAGCAAGCTCCAACTCTTGGCCCGTTGGAATACCAAGCAGACCCTCTGAGTCTTTCATGGCAAACAAAATCGCAGCAACCGCGCCAAAGGAGAGCCAAAATCCTGGCGTATATGGTGCCATCGGATCAATCAACAAAACAAAAGCTAAGGCCCAC
This sequence comes from Pseudomonadota bacterium, assembly GCA_046046735.1. Lineage (GTDB taxonomy): Bacteria > Pseudomonadota > Gammaproteobacteria > Burkholderiales > Burkholderiaceae > Polynucleobacter. The sequence goes on along the minus strand of JBJOJF010000163.1, from coordinate 2,440 downwards.
CACCAAATATCAAATGATCGCGGGTTACGACCAGACCATAAGGCGAATGCCACAACGCCAACCATATACATTGTTCTTTGCGCTGGAATCTGAAAACCTGCTAACCAGGCATAAAGAAAGGCCGTCAGAAATCCGGCGGCGGCTGCTACCTTCCCCACTGGAATTAACAACGGCAAAGACTGGCGACGCCAAAGCCATCCTGCAGTCATTGCACCAAAGCCAGCCAACATCGTGACATGGAGCCCGGAGATCGAGATAAGGTGCCCAATACCAGTAATGTTAAATACGCGCCAATCATCTTGACTTATCGCATTTTGATCGCCCATTACCAAGGCTGAGATAACACCGCCATATCGAGCATCATGAGGTAGCGAGTGAATAATTTTTTTGCGGAGTTGCCAGCGCCGATATTCCATCGCCAATGAAAACTCTGTCATAGCTATTTCGTAGGACTGTATTAATTCACCAGATCGCACGGATCCACTAGCACCAAAATCGTGATGAAAGGACCAGCGCTCAAAATCAAAGGTGTATGGGTTTAAAGATCCATACGGTCTTTTGATCTTGGCCTTCAATTTCCAGCGCTGACCAGGAATAATTTCTGGAATCTTTTGAGGATTGCGCCAAGCAGGTTGCCAACTCAAGTAAATCTGCTTTGGAAATGATTGGAGCTGTTCTCCACGCAGGATTGCTTGATCAACTTCAAACGAAAACTTTGCCCCACTGGGGCTACTTTGGGGCAATGCATTCACCCTACCTTCAATAGAAATCTCTTGGCCTTCGTAATCAATTGAAAGAATATTATTTAGACGACTTTGTGCATATTGGGCATTCCAAGCAAAACCTAGAGAGGAAAAAAGTATCGCGCCCAGCAATCTAGAGACATTCGGGTCTAAGGCCAGCCTTCTAGCAAATAGAACGACAAGCAGAGTAATACCAACAATAGCGACTGTCGTAACTAGCCAATGTTTTGGCACGGCAGATAAAAATAGCAGCAGCGATCCCCCGGCGATGAACGCCGTAATATTGATTCGCAAGCGCTTAAGAAATTACAGGGGAATTTAAATTGTTGCTTAGCAAACTAGACCAACGAGGCAATGCCTGCATTGCGTTCTGCCATACAGCTTGAGCAAACTGCTGATGCTCCATGCCTCGGATATCCGCCAGTTGCTTTGCGATTCTAGGCAGCAAAGCAGGCTCATTCAAGTCTCCACCTTCAGACTTAAGCCATGCCGGAGGGATATCTGGCGCATCCGTCTCCGTGACAATAGATTCAATTGGCATTTCTGTCAGAAGACGGCGTATTTGAAGCGCTCTATCGTAAGTGGCTGCCCCACCAAATCCCAGCTTAAATCCCAACTCAATAAATTGCTCGGCCTGTTGATGGCTACCATTGAAAGCGTGCGCTATTCCACCAGGGATACTTCTCTTACGCAAGGCTTTCAAAATTGCATCTTGGGAGCGACGTACATGCAAAATTACTGGAAGCCCAAACTCTTGAGCTAAGTCCAATTGGGCATGAAAGAAAAATTCCTGACGCTGGGGGTCCAGACCTTCAACGAAATAATCTAAGCCAATTTCACCTACGCCTATAAAACGGGGGTCACCTAAGGAGTTTTGAATGTGCGCCCTAAGATCAGCAATGTCAGTCTCTTTGGCCTGATTGATATAAAGAGGATGAATTCCCAGGGTATAGACCAGTCCGGGAATTTGTGGGCCATATTGCAGCGCTAAATTTTTAGCTTGATCCCAATCAGAAGCTTGAACTGTTGGCAATAGGATGGCCTTAACACTCTGCTCTTTTGCCTTATCAACAATTACCGCAAGAGTCTGCTTAAACTCCGGCGCATCTAAATGACAATGGGTATCTACCCAATCAAGAGGCTCGCTCATTGTGCGAATGTTTTTAATACTCCACGCTCTAAATGCAAAATACGGTCGCAACGTTTAGCGCGTACTGGATCATGAGTCACAATGACAAAAGCAGTTCCTTGCTCACGAGCAATATCTAACATCAAATCAAATACGCCATCAGCAGTCTCGGTATCCAAGTTACCAGTTGGTTCGTCTGCCAAAACGCATGAAGGATTGCCAACCAAAGCTCTGGCTACTGCAACACGTTGACGCTCTCCCCCTGAAAGCTCCCCAGGGGTGTGTTGTACGCGCTTAGTTAAGCCAACTGCTTGCAACATCACATTTGCCCGCTCCATAGACTCGTCATTCCCAAGGCCACGAATACGCAAAGGTAAAGCCACATTTTCAAGAGCACTAAATTCATCTAAGAGGTGATGAAACTGATAAATAAAACCCAGACTTTGGTTACGTAAGTGATCGAGCTGATTCACAGAGAGCTCATGGAGATTCTTTCCAGCCAGCAGCACAGTGCCAGAGCTAGGCGTATCTAAGCCACCCAATAAATGCAGTAAGGTACTCTTCCCTG
>JBJOJF010000162.1:0-14974 GCA_046046735.1 Pseudomonadota bacterium | reverse complement strand
GTGTTTTGTTAGAGCGTGGCTTAAAGCATTTAATTGCTTAATTAATTACTACAAAAAATAAATCAAGTTCGGAGATTGAAATGAGCTTAAAGAAAAAAATTACGATGACCGTAAATGGTTCAGTAGTCAATGCTGAGATTGAGCCGCGTAGACATTTAGTAGATTTTTTGCGTGAAGATCTTCATTTGAAGGGCCCGCACTTGGGATGCGAGCAGGGCGCTTGTGGAGCCTGTACTGTTAAGGTGGATGGACAAATTATTCGTGGCTGCTTGTACTTGGCCGTGCAAGCCGATGGATGTGTTGTTGAGACAATTGAGGGCTTGACGAAAAGTGGTGCATTAGCAGACCTACAAGAAGCCTTCATGCGTCACAACGCAATGCAATGCGGGTTCTGCTCCTCTGGTATGTTGCTTGCCGCTGCGGAGTTGATTGAAAAACAGCCCAAAGCTACGCGCGAAGAAGTGCGTGAATGGATCTCTGGAAACTACTGCCGTTGCACTGGTTACCACTCCATTGTAGATGCCATCATGGCGGTGCTTGAGGCTCGCGCCAAAGGTGAAAAAATTAAACCTGTTGTTGCTCTCGCTTAAAAAGACTGGGAAAACTGAATATGAATAAACCAGCAGACCTCAAAGGATTGATGCTTGATCCGGTAACTAACGATCAACGCTATATAGGCAGTAGCGAACCCAGACATAAGGCGCGTCGACTCATCGAGGGGCAAGGTACTTATGTCGACGATATTCAATTGCCCAGAATGGGGCATGTGGTCTATTGGCGTTCTCCAGTAGCGCATATGAAGATTGGAAAAATTCATACGGAACAAGCGAGCAAGATGCCGGGTGTGCTTGCCATAGTTGATGGCGTCAAGATGGCAGAGCTTTGCAAGCCATGGGTTGCCACTTTAGGTCATCTAGCCGGCATGAAGTCTGCCCCTCAATATGCATTGGCAATTGATAGGGCTTGCTGGCAAGGTGAGCCTGTAGTCGCCGTAGTTGCCGAAACACGTGCCCAAGCAGAAGATGCTTTGCAATTAATTGATGTTGAGTGGGAGGAGTTGCCCGCAGTAGTCTCCATGGAAACAGCATTGGATGCAGAGACCCCAGTAATCCATCCTGAGCTTGGTGATAACCTCTGTTTTACACGTAGCTTGGATGTTGGTCAGGTTGATGAAGTATTTGCAACTGCGGATGTAGTCGCGGAGGCTACTTTTGGTTTTGGTCGCCATACTGGTGTGACTCTGGAGCCTCGTTGCCAAATTGCCGATTACAACCCTGGCGATCGTCGTCTGACGGTTTATCACTCGCAGCAAGCACCACATATGATGCAAGACTTATATTGCCGTCAGTTTGGTTTGTCTGAGTCTGATGTTCATGTTATTTGCAAAGATGTGGGTGGATCTTTTGGTATTAAGGTTCACGCATATCCCGATGATTTTGCAACAGTGGGTTTAGCTATGATGTTGGAACGCCCAGTCAAATTTGTTGCGGACCGACTTGAATCATTTACGAGTGATATTCATGCACGTGAGCATCGAATTAAGGGGCGTATTGCGGCCAACAAAGAAGGCGACATCCTGGCCTTCGAGATCGACGATCTCACCGCCATTGGCCCGTATTCCATGTTCCCAAGAACGAGTGCGATTGAAGGTAATCAAGTGGTTAACTTGGTCGGTGGTCCTTACAAACATCAAAATTACAGAGCCAAATTGAATGTGGTGTTTCAGAATAAAACACCTACTTGCCAATATCGTGGAGTGGGGCATCCGATTGCCTGCGCTGTCACTGAAGGTTTAGTGGATTTGGCTGCACAGAAATTAAAGATGGACCCTTTGGAGTTCCGTAAGCGCAATGTGATTCCTGATGATGCTTATCCATGCTCTGGCATTTCGGGAATCAAGCTGGAAGTGTTGTCGCATGAAGAATGCTTGCGAACCATTGAAAAGATGATGGACTATTCTGCTTTGCGCAAAGAGCAGGCTGAGTTGCGCAAAAAAGGCATTTATCGCGGAATTGGTTTCGCTACATTAATTGAATTAACAAACCCAAGTCCAGCCTTCTATGGTGTGGGTGGTGCTCGCATCGCATCTCAGGATGGCGCCTCTGCGCGATTAGATCCTAGTGGTGTAGTTTCAATACTGATTGGCGTTGGCGAACAGGGCCAGGGCACTGAAGGTATCTATGCTCAAATTGCTGCCGATGCTGTTGGACTCTCTATTAAAGATGTTCGTATCATTACTGGTGATACCGATGTCACGCCTTACGGTGGTGGCACATGGGCCTCTCGTGGTGCTGGGGTTGGTGGTGAAGCGGTGTTATTGGCCTGTCAGGCACTTCAGGAAAATATCTTAAAGCTTGCTGGTGCTATTTTGAATAGATCGCCTGAGGAGTTATCAGTGCGACGTGGGCATGTTTTGGATAAGGCTAGCGGCGAACAGTTACTGCCATTTAGTGAGATTGGCCGTATTGGTTATTTCCGCACCGACACTTTGCCTGCGGGATTCTCTGCAGATTTGATGGTTACACGTCATTACACGCAAAAAGAATATCCATTTATCTTCACTAATGGTGTTCAGGCGTCTTATGTTGAAGTGGATCCGGACACTGGGTTTGTAAAACTCCTAAAGCATTGGGCGGTCGAAGATTGCGGTCGCGTTTTAAATCCCATGTTGGTCGATGAGCAAGTGCGTGGCGCTATTGTGCAGGGTATTGGGGGCGTTCTTTTTGAAGAGTGTCTATATGACGATAGTGGCTTGCTGAGGAACGGCAGTATGGCGGATTATTTGGTCCCAATGGCCAATGAAATGCCGGATATTGAGGTGGCTCACGTGGAGACGCCAACCCAGTCATCCAAATTGGGGGCTAAAGGTGCGGGCGAGGCTGGAACTGCGGGGGCTCCTGGAGCTGTCCAGAATGCGATTAACGATGCTCTGGCGCCATTTAACACTGCCGTGTTTGATCAGCCCATTACCTGCGAAAAGATCTTGAAGGCCCTTGGCAAGGTGTAAAGAAGAGCTCTTTTATATTAGTGCAATCCCCGTACCCTAGGGGATGTTGCATCCTGTAACATCAGGTTTTGATCACCCGTAAATCCCCATCAGGGGGTTTGCCATTAACTTGATATAGCGAAAAAATATGTCTCATCTAAAAGGTAAAACAGCTCTCGTCACCGGCTCTACGAGCGGTATTGGTTTGGCTATGGCCATTGCATTAGCAAAGCAGGGCGCCAATATTATGGTGAACGGTTTTGGTGAGAAGGATGCTGCTATCGCTGCAATTAAAGCCTGCGGTGTTGAGGTGGACTATCACGGCGCCGATATGAGCAAGCCCGCCGAAATCGAAGACCTCATTAAGCAAACTGAGAAGCGTTTTGGCGCGCTGGATATCTTGGTAAACAATGCAGGCATTCAGTACACCGCAAGCATTGAAGAGTTTCCGGCTGATAAGTGGGAGTCCATCATTGCGATTAACTTGAGTTCTGCTTTTTACACTTCACACCATGCGCTTCCTGGAATGAAGAAGCGCAATTGGGGTCGCATCATTAATATCGCCTCGGTCCATGGCTTGGTTGCCTCTACACAAAAGTCTGCATATGTTGCTGCCAAGCATGGCATCGTTGGTTTAACCAAGGTGACGGCTTTGGAGAATGCTAAAACTGGAATTACCTGTAATGCGATTTGTCCTGGCTGGGTGCTTACCCCCCTGGTCCAGAAACAGGTTGATGCTCGCGCTGAACGAGAGGGCATTTCTAATGAAGATGCTAAGAAAGCACTGGTTTCTGAAAAGCAACCATCTGGTGAGTTTGTAGCTCCAGAGCAATTAGCTGCTCTCGCCGTGTTCTTGTGTGGCCCTGACGCCTCTGAGGTACGTGGGGTGGCGTGGAATATGGATGGTGGCTGGACTGCCCAGTAAACATCCGGGGCCCTCTAAGGGCCCCTTTTTTGTTGCCCAAACAAAAATTCCAGAATCGTCTATAGTTGATCCAAATTGGTCTTCTAGGCCTTGTTTTTAACGCACCTGATAAGGAAAAATTATGGAACATACATTACCTCAACTACCTTATGCGCTTGATGCGCTTGCTCCATTTATTTCAAAGGAAACTCTTGAGTTTCACTACGGCAAGCATCACCAGACTTACGTTACCAACCTCAATAACCTGATCAAAGGTTCTGAGTTTGAGAACGCAAGCTTAGAAGAGATTGTTAAGAAATCCAATGGCGGTGTTTTCAATAACGCTGCTCAAGTCTGGAACCATACTTTTTATTGGAACAGCATGAAGCCAAATGGCGGCGGCGCACCAACTGGTGCTTTAGCCGAAGCTATTAATGCAAAGTGGGGCTCATTTGATAAGTTCAAAGAAGAATTCACTAAATGTGCAATTGGCACCTTTGGTTCTGGTTGGGCTTGGTTGGTTAAAAAGGCTGATGGTAGCTTGGACTTGGTATCAACAAGCAACGCAGCAACGCCTTTGACAACTGATGCAAAGCCATTGATGACATGTGACGTATGGGAGCATGCCTACTACATCGACACTCGCAATGCTCGCCCTAAGTATTTAGAGAATTTTTGGAATTTGGTTAATTGGGATTTTGCTAGCAAAAACTTTGCATAAGTTTTTGCAGCTTAATTACCTTCCTTAGGAAAGATTTATGTCATCTATTTTTACCTCATTGGGGCGCACCGTCTTGGCGGGTTTTGTGCTCCTCGTTTTAATTATCCTGGCCTTAGGTGCTAACTTAAGTTCAGTGGAGTTGCCGTTTGTATTCCGCTGGATTCATGTCATGGTCGGCATCATGTGGATTGGTTTGCTCTGGTATTTCAATTTTGTGCAAATCCCTTCCATGGCTAAGATTCCAGACGAGCAGAAGCCAGCTATTGGCAAGGTGATTGCGCCAACAGCATTGTTCTGGTTTCGTTGGGCTGCTTTATTTACGGTAATTAGTGGATTAATTCTTTCCGTATTGAATGGCTACGCTCATCAAGCCTTTACTTTGCAGGCACCTTTCCGAGCTATCGGTCTAGGAATGTGGATTGCATTGGTAATGGCTTTTAATGTTTGGTTTATCATTTGGCCAAACCAAAAGCGTGCCTTGGGTATTGTTGCAGTTGAGCCTGATGTCAAAGCTAAATCTGCGCGTGTTGCCATGTTGACTTCACGCTTTAATACTATGCTCTCAATTCCGATGCTGTTCTTGATGGTGGCTCAGTCACACAACACCACTTGGTTTGTGGTTGTTACTTAATTTGAGTGGTAGTAATGAATAAAAAAGGCCCGCTTTGCGGGTCTTTTTCTTTGCTGACTGCCAACAAAATGCTATGCCAGAATTGCTGGCAGTTCTTTAGTGAACGCCGCGCGCTGCGCAGTCGCTGAACCGAGTAGCGCAAAGCCCAGCAACTTTCCATCGCTAGCTTCAAAGCGTGCCTCAATACCGCCTTCAACAGGATTAATTTTCCAGTCCCCCATTGCGCCCTTGGCTGGTGGAGAGACAATCGTTGGAAGTGCAGGTGTTTTTACCATCACTGGCATAGCTGGATAGGAGAGGGTGGCAGGCTGACCTACTAGGTTTGGTGCCAATGCTCTAGCAGCCTGCATGATCGGCATCACATAAGGCAGTACTAAGCCTTCGATCTCAGCGCAATCACCAATTGAATAAACATTCTTGGCGCTAGTTTCTAGTTGGCGATTTACTTGGATGCCTAGACTCGTTGCAATGCCGGCAGATTTTGCTAGCTCGAGCCGCGGTCTCAATCCTACGGCTGAAAGAAAGACGTCGCTATTAATCACAGTGCCGTTAGCTAAGGTGATTTGTAGAGCATTGCCAACCCTGTCCAGAGATTGGACGGTAGTACCAAAATGCCAGCGAATACCTGCATCACTTAATTTATCTTGAAGCGCTTGAGCAGCAGCGGTTGGCAATAGGCGCCCCAAGGCCTGAGGCGCCAAGTCAATCACATCGATCTCATAAGACCCGATGGCCAAGTCGTTGGCAAACTCACATCCAATGAGGCCGGCGCCCAAGATGGCAATCTTTTTCTTGCCGTCGATTGCCTCGCGAAATTTTGCATAGTCTTCTAAATCATTTACGGTAATGACGGCATCACTTGCATTGCCCTCCAGGGGTAAGCGAATTTGATCTGCCCCTACACAAAGGACAAGCTTGCTGTAAGACAATTTGCCTTTAGAGGTTTCAATGGTTTGGGCTGCAGTATCAATGCTGCCCACACTTGTTTCGCTGAGGATATTAATTTCAAGTTGAGCCCCCATAGATTCAGCATTTGCTGAGACCAGTTGTTGCGCACCTTTATTACTCGCTAAGGCCGTGGAGAGCATGGGCTTAGAGTAAGAGTAGCCCGGCTCCTTAGTAACCAAGGTAATCGGTACCGTTTTATCTAGCTTCCGAATTTCACGAATAACGGTGTACCCAGCCAATCCACTGCCAATAATGACGATCGCGGATGGAGATTGTTGATGAAGTTGATCCAAAGCTGGGCTCCCTGATAAAGCGTTTAATTGTTTTTGAGTCTAAAAAATGATTGCTGGCTGATTATGAAACTTGAACCATTTCAAAATCGGATTTCGCTACGCCACAGTCCGGGCACTCCCAATCGTCTGGAATGTCTGCCCAAGCAGTCCCTGGAGCAATGCCATCTTCGGGTAAGCCTTTTGCTTCGTCATAGATAAAGCCACATACGATACATTGCCAAGAGTTCATGATATTTCCTTAAGATATTTGATTAATTTTAAATTTAATTTCGTTTTATTTCTGTGGATGCTTATTGAGCAGCAAATTCTTTCGCTTTTTCTAAAGCCTTTTTGTAGTGGTTTGCATGACGCTCCTCTACATTAGCCAAGGCTGCGAAGCGTTTAGCTGCTTTTGACAACATTGCTTGAAATTGCTCGGCATGCTCTTTTGACTCAGCAATTTGCTCATCAATTTCCGCTACCGCAGCTGCATTGCCCTCCTCAACAGCAGTTTTGCGGAAAATTGGATACATTTCGGTGTATTCATAGGTTTCACCCTCAATCGCAATTTCTAAAGCACGAGTTGGGGTGATGGTGCTTGCAGGGTAGAGTAAGTCTAAGTGCCCAAATGCATGCATGACTTCTTGATCTGCAGTCGCCTCAAAGATTTCAGCTGTTTCAATATCGCCGGCAGCGCGAGCTAATTTAGCGAAATAGCGATACTTAATATGAGCCATGGATTCACCAGCAAAGGCGGATTCAAGATTTTGGATGGTTTTAATTTCTGGACGTGCCATTTTTCATTCCTCTATAGTTATTTGGTAATTAGTTTGTTAAGACCATGGAATGAATACTGAACTCTTAAGCATAATCAGTCCAGTAAATAATAATGATATTATTTATCTAATAAATTGATTATAGGGATATTTCTCAAAAATGCTTGTTCTACCTTCTTTACGCCAACTCCGTTACTTTGTAGCCATCGCCAATGAGTTGAATTTCACGCGTGCTGCAGAGGCCTGCTTTGTAGGCCAATCCACTCTCAGTGCCGGCTTAAAGGAGCTTGAGGATGGTCTTGGGGTGCGTTTAGTTGAGCGAGATCGTCAAAATGTCGCCATTACTCCGATAGGCTACGAGATTTTGACGAGAGCCAAAGCAATTTTGGCCGCCTCTGAAGATTTGGCTGAATGCGCTGCCGCTGCAGCTAAGCCAATGGCAGGAACTATTCGTCTTGGAGTTATTCCAACAATAGCCCCGTTCTTATTGCCAAATGTGATGCCCGATATTAGGAAGCGTTTTCCAGATTTGAAAATTGCCTTACGAGAGGACCTGACTGCCAATTTGCTGGCAAGGTTAGCTGAGCATCAGTTGGACTTTATTCTGATTGCACTCCCATATGAAACCCCTGGCTTACTAGTAAAAGAATTATTCAATGACGAGTTCTGTCTGGTTGCTAGAGAGGATGATCCAGCCCTCAAGACAAAAGAAATTCATCTGCCGGCCAAGATGGCAGAGCGACTGCTGTTGTTGGAGGAGGGCCACTGCTTACGAGACCACACTTTGCAGGCCTGCAAGCGATCTGATATTCGCAATGCCGATGGTATGGAGGCAACTAGCCTTTTAACTCTATTGCAGATGGTTGAGTCTGGAATGGGGATTGCATTATTGCCCGAGATGGCGGTAAACGGTGGTCTATTGGCGGGTACGAGTTTGCGTGCAAGACCCTTGGCTGCTCCCGCGCCTAAGCGCATCATTGCCTTGGTGGCTCGAGCTTCTACTGCGCATATGGCAGAGTTCCAATTGTTTTCAGACTGCATACAAGAGCGCTTTAAGAAAGATGCAAAGATAGGCAATGGATCTACTAAGGCCAGTCGTAAAAATTGAATCCGGTTTAGCAAGTTTGAGTCAATCTTGCTACAGTTATAGATTACGTAGTTTGATCAGTGCAAAAAAGAAAGAGTGTCATGTCTGGAAAAGAAATCATGTTTACCCCCGTCAAGCTTGGCGCAATTGAGTTAAAGAATCGCCTTGTCATGGCGCCTCTAACTCGGATGCGCGCAATTGCTGGCGATGTACCAAGCCCTTTGGCTAAAACCTATTACGCACAAAGAGCGGGTGCTGGTTTAATTATTAGTGAGGCCACTCAAATTTCGCCAATCGCTAAAGGATATCCCGCAACTCCAGGAATTTATACCCCAGAGCAGACGGCTGCTTGGAAGGAAATTGTTGAGGCGGTTCATGCTAAAGCCGGCAAGATGGTTGCTCAGTTATGGCATGTGGGTCGTATCTCTCATTCCTCCTTGCATCCGGAGCAGGGTGCACCAGAGGCGCCATCCGCCATTGCGTCTGCAGGTCAAACTTATGGTGCTGATTGGAAGTTGCATGACTATGAAACGCCAAAGGCGATGACAGCTGAGGACATTGCCCGACTTTTAAAAGAGTTTGAGTTGGCAGCAAAAAACGCCAAGTCGGCAGGATTTGATGGTGTAGAAATCCATTCTGCAAATGGCTATTTACTTGACCAGTTCTTGCAAGATAAAACCAACCAGCGCACAGACCAATACGGTGGCTCAGTAGAGAATCGTCTGCGTTTGTTGGGTGAGGTGATTGAAACGGTTGCTAAGGTCTTTTCAAGTGATCGCATTGGTGTGCGTTTATCACCATATGGTAGTTTTAACGATATTGCTGATAGTGACCCAGTTGGCTTATTTAATGCGGCAATTCAAAAGCTCAATGCTTATCAGTTAGCCTATGTGCATATGATTGAGCCACGCTCCACTACAGCCGGTGGTAGCGATCAAGTCAATACCGATGCACCAATTACTTCAGAGATATTTCGTGCTGCTTATGAAGGAAAATTTATTAGTGCTGGTGGCTATGATCAGGCTATGGGTGAGGCGGTCTTGGAAGCTGGATTTGCCGATGCTGTAGCTTATGGACGCTTGTATATTTCAAATCCTGATTTGGTAGAACGCTTTAAGCAGGGTGCTGAGTTAAATGCTTACGATCGCGCTACTTTTTATGGTGGTGCTGAAGCGGGTTATACCGATTACCCAGCGCTCTAAGATTTATAAACGCTAACTAGAGAGGTCTCTTTCGAAAGAAGGAGACCTTATTTTTTATCGTCAGGATCGTTCAGTAGGCCATAGTGATTTGCAATGATGAGCAGGGCAATTGAGGCGCAGCCCATTGCAAAGAATTGCCACTGATGCAGCATTGCGGTGCCTACTACAGTCATCAGAATGGTCCAACCTACTGCCATCTTGGCTTTTTTAGTTAATGGTTTCATCTGTATTGAATTCAAATTAAAGATTATTTAACGGAGAGTCTTGCTTTAGCGCTGAGCTCATTAATGGGCCCACGCTTATCCAGCTGGGAAAGTCGTAGCGCCTCTACCTCAAAATCAATTTGAGCTGGATGAAATTCAATATTGCCTAAGTGGATCACATAAGTCCAAACTAAATCACGACCCCGATTTTTATAGACATCTACAACACGTTTCATTGGCGATTGCCTATAGAGTTGATATTTGTTTGCGGATTGATATTGTGTTTCAGATCTAATAGATTACGTGGGTCAATACGGATCACACCACCCCTGGGACTATCAATGTCGGCGATTAAAAAGAAAGCGATTGAGACCATCATTGGGAAGATCATGAATAGACCAATATTTCTCTTGAAATTTCTAGCCCCAAATCCCACGAGAACATTTGCACCAATGGCGATTGCGGCCATTAGCCACCACGCAGCAGCAGGTATCCGATTCCACCAAGCGGCCTGAGTATAGCCATGAGAATTAATCACATCATTCATGCCGGATACCACTAGGGCAATCGTCGGACTTGATTGGGTGCGCGCAATGGGAAGAATCTCATTCCACAAAGCACCCTCTAGCTCAATAGTGCGTTGCGTGATTTGCTTTGCTGTTTCTTGATTTTGCTTAGAGTAGAACAAAATTCGCTGATCAAGATAGTTATTCAGCAGGCTTTTGACTGCTTCAGCATTTTTACTTGGCAGTAGATCTGCTCTTAAAAATTCTGTGCCTATAGCGTTGGCTTCCGACTCTTCGTATGTTTGGCGCATGTCATAGCGAGCAATTGCCATTGAAAAGGTGAAGCCAATAATGAGGCCTAATAAAGTGAGGGTTGCTGTTTGGATAATGCCCAGGTCTGCTGATGTTTCAGTATCTTTGGTGCGGTACTTACTCAGTACCGCATTACCAAACCAAACTGAACCAGACAGAACGACAACTGTGAGTCCAAAAACAATCAGAGGGGAGTCTGCTATATGTGGAATGTTAAAAAGTTCCTGGATATAAGATATCTTTAGTGACATTTTGAATGTCGCGATGTCCAGTAAAGGCCATGGTGATATCTAATTCGTTATGAATAATGTCGAGGCACTTAGTGACACCAGCTTCACCCATTGCGCCCAAGCCATACAAGAATGGACGACCAATCATGGTGCCGCGGGCTCCGAGCGCCCAGGCTTTAAGTACATCCTGGCCGGAGCGAATGCCGCCATCCATCCAGACTTCAATATCCTGACCAACTGCATTCACAATTCCTGGAAGTGCTTTGATGCTGGAAATCGCGCCATCTAATTGGCGACCACCGTGGTTAGAAACAATTAAAGCATCTGCTCCAGAGTTGGCCGCATGGCGAGCATCTTCCTCATCCAAGATGCCCTTGATGATGAGTTTTCCACCCCAGAGTTTTTTGATCCACTCCACATCGTCCCAGCTTAGACCTGGATCAAATTGTTCTGCAGTCCAGGAGGATAGGGATGACATATTTCCAACGCCGGTAGCGTGGCCCACAATATTGCGGAAGGTTCTGCGGGGCGTCATTGCCATGCCCATGCACCAACGTGGCTTGGTCATCATATTGATGATGTTGGCAATCGTCAGTTTTGGAGGTGCGGATAGACCGTTCTTAATATCTTTATGGCGCTGACCTAAGATTTGTAGATCTAAAGTCAAAACGAGGGCAGAGCATTTGGCAGCTTTGGCGCGCTCAATGAGGCGCTCAATAAAGCCGCGGTCCTTCATGACATAGAGTTGAAACCAAAACGGTTTGGTAGTGCGCTCCGCTACATCTTCAATTGAGCAAATGCTCATAGTCGATAAGCAAAAAGGTACACCAAATTTTTCTGCGGCACGGGCTGCCAAAATTTCTCCATCAGCATGCTGCATACCCGTGAGTCCGGTTGGCGCTAGTGCAACCGGCATAGCCACTTCTTGGCCAACCATCGTGGTCTTGGTTGTCCGGTTTGTCATGTCTACGGCAACACGCTGCCGTAATTTAATTTTCTGAAAATCTGACTCGTTTGCTTTGTAGGTGGATTCGGTCCAAGAGCCGGAGTCCGCATAGTCATAGAACATCTTCGGGGTGCGTTTTTGGTGCAAAACCCGCAAGTCTTCAATATTGGTAATGATTGGCACTGAAATCCTTTTATATGTCGCCATTCAGGAACGGCTGTCACTAAATTAAGCTCTATCTTAGCAATACCGGACATTTGTTTCTACAATGCCAAGGTTGAGCTCATTTTGAGCCTCTTTTCACAGTCCTCTTTTATTCAATTTACCCTGCAATGCCTCAATTAACCCTCCCAACGGCTTTCTATCTGCTGTTGGCTACCGCCTTATGGGCTGGAAATGCCATTGCTGGGCGAGTGCTGGTGGGTAGCATTTCGCCTATCACCTTAAGTGCTGTCCGGTGGGGTCTGGCCGCCTTATTCCTACTTCCCTTGGGATGGCGGGTTTTTAGGCCGGATAGTGCCCTATGGAGAAATAAGGGGCGATTCTTGGTTTTGGGTTTATTGGGGGTAGGTAGCTATAACGTTTTACTGTATCTGGCGTTGCAGACCTCAACTGCAATTAACGTCACCCTGATTGGCGCCAGCATGCCGATTTGGATGCTCTTAATCGGAGCGGTCTTTTATCGAGTCAAACCCAGCCTATTGCAGCTCATTGGCGCGATCGTATCTTTAGTTGGCGTTACAGTCGTTTTAACCCGCGGTGAGCCACATACTCTGCTAACAATGCAGGTTGTGATGGGCGATCTATTCATCATGTTGGCAACGATCTTATGGGCTTTTTATAGCTGGATGATTAGTCGCCCTGGCGAGAGCACTGAAAGACAATGGCCTTGGGCAGATTTTTTGATGGCCCAAGTCATGATTGGTTTTTTATGGACCATGCTGTTTGAGGGCGTCGAGATTGCGACAGGTCATGCGCACCTAGATCTGAATTTATGGACGGGTACATTGATTGTTTTTGTGGCCATTGGCCCCTCATTAATTGCATACCGCTGCTGGGGTCTTGGGGTGAATGGTGCGGGTCCAACTGTAGCTGCATTTTTTGCCAACCTGATTCCCTTGTTCACGGCGTTGCTCTCAGCAGCAATTTTGGGTGATCCCCCTAGGCTGTTTCATGGTTTGGCATTTCTCTTGATTGTGGTCGGAATTCTGGTGTCCTCACGCAAGAGATCGGGCGCCTAACCCCCTTTCATTTGTCAAAAATGGTCATTTAAGACCCTTTTGGCGAAGGTAGTACCCAAATATCCCTAAATCAGTATCATTTAGGGCTAATCATTTGATTTACTAGGAAATTACTATGCCAGGCTTATTACCAAACGTTGATCCAGACGGTCTTCTCGAGTTTTCGGTTGTTTATACCGACCGCTCCTTGAATCATATGTCTGAAGAGTTCAAGAAGGTGATGGTGGATATTTCCAGCATCCTTAAAGATGCCTACAACGCAAGCTCTGCAGTGATCGTTCCAGGTAGTGGAACTTTTGGCATGGAGGCGGTAGCTCGTCAGTTTGCTAATAATCAAAAATGCCTGGTTTTACGTAACGGCTGGTTTAGCTATCGCTGGACCCAAATTTTCGACTTGGCCAATATTACTCAGGACATTACCGTGATTAAGGGTAAGCAGTTGGAAGATTCTGCTCAAGGTGTTTTTGCACCAGCCCCAATTGATGAGGTGGTCGCTTTCATTAAGAAAGAGAAGCCAGCTGTGGTGTTTGCTCCGCACGTTGAAACATCTGCCGGAATTATTTTGCCGGATGAGTATCTCAAGGCGGTTGGTGAGGCGGTTCGCTCTGTAAACGGTTTATTTGTGCTCGATTGCATCGCATCGGGCGCAATGTGGGTCGATATGAAAGCCTGCAATGTGGATGTATTAATTACTGCGCCACAAAAAGGCTGGAGCAGCTCACCTTGCTGCGCCTTGATCGCTTTGGGCGATAGAGCTCGTGAGCGTATTGAAGCGACTCAAAGCAGCAGCTTCTCAATGGATCTGAAGAAGTGGCTTCAAATTATGGAAGCCTATGAAAAAGGTGGTCACGTTTATCACACCACGATGCCAACTGATGCGCTCAAAATCTTACGCAACGTTATGAGAGAGACTCAGACTTTAGGTTTTGCTGATTTGAAGAAGAAGCAGCAGGAGTTGGGCGATAAGGTTCGTGCTCTATTAGTTTCCAAGGGCTACCACTCAGTTTCAGCCAAAGGATTTCAATCCCCTGGTGTTGTGGTGAGCTACACCAAAGACCCGGACATTCAGTCAGGCAAGAAATTTATTGCCTTGGGATTACAGACAGCTGCTGGTGTTCCATTGCAATGTGATGAGCGCCCAGATTTCCGTACTTTCCGTATCGGCCTATTCGGCTTGGAAAAACTGGCTCATGTTGATCGCACTGTTGGTCACCTTGAAGCAGCGCTAGAAAAAATTACTGAGACTGAAGCTCAACCAGCCTAAGTCTTGATTCTTGCTAAAGAGGCCGTCTTAGGACGGCTTTTTTATTGCCTCTAAGGCTAGCGGGTTAGGGGTGGCTTCACCAATTTTTGTAAGTACATTGGTGTCAAGATGATGAAAAAGTTCTGCCTGACCTTTTATGGCCATCACCGTATCTTGTTCGTATGACCAGGTTCCATCTTCCAAGATGGTGACCATGATGCGGTATTCAACCGTCTTAATGGCGTGGTCTAAAAAAGGGCTTGATGAGATTCCAGCGGTCGGATCATCAATCTTAGCTACACATTCAAATTGAGTGGCGCCGGCAGAAGCATTCCCAGTGGCCATCGTGATCATGCCGCGTGGAATGGTGAGGGTATGAACAATTAATCCAGTGGCTGGTTCCCATAGCCAGTAACCAACTTGATCATGATACGTTTTCACTTGATCTGGTTTGGTAATGTGTAGGTGATAGCGCAAACCATAGAATAATTGTGGGCCATTTGTTTGTGGATCAATCGGATGCATCTCAATGCGTTCAACATAAACCTGCTTCTTTGGGCCTTCTGCTTTGGGCTTAATGTCCAAGCCCCGCTGACCTTCCCAGATTCCGGCAAGACGTGTGAGTGGGCCGAGGTTCTCTAAGGTGTTAACAGAGTATCCCTGTGGCTCGGTGTAGATATCGGTGGGGAAGGGATTCATAAGTAACTTTCTTTAAATGAAGCATTTATGACAAATAATTGAGTATTATCAAATTATCCACAAACCT